>CAMKTV010000071.1 GCA_946415785.1 uncultured Solobacterium sp. | reverse complement strand
GTACCAAGAGGAATATCAAAACCAGAATGTTTGAAAATATTTTCTTTAATAATGTTTGCTAAAGGAACGCCTCTTGTCTTAATGCCGATTAAAACTAATTTAGACAAGTCATCATGTTTTTCAATTATTTCATAAGAAAGGCGAGCTAATGTACGATATAAAGCTTTTTCATCTAACAATTGTACTTTGAATTTAAAATCGTTTTTATTATTCATAAAAGTTTCCTTTATTCATCATCTTGTATATAGATTTCTCTTGGTTTTGATCCATTAGATGGACCGATTAAACCATTTTCTTCTAATTGATCAATGATTCTTGCTGCTCTATTGTATCCAATACCAAATCTTCTTTGTAAGACAGATGTAGATGCTTTTTTAGAAGATTTGATAAATTCTATACATTCATCATATAAAGGGTCTTTTGTATTTCCGCCTTCTGCGCTAAAGGCAAATGAACCTTCATTATTATTCAAATTTTCTAATGAATAATAATAATCATCATATTCAGGTTTAGCCTGTTTCTTAACATAGTCAGTTATATTAGCAATTTCTTTTTCAGAAACATAGGCGCCTTGAATACGTGTAGGATCTAGGCCTTGAGGAACATATAGCATATCACCGTTTCCTAATAAAGTTTCAGCACCTTTTTGATCTAAGATAGTTCTTGAATCAATTTGGCTAACTACCGCAAAAGAAATACGGCTTGGTATATTAGATTTAATTAAACCAGTAATAACATCTGTACTAGGTCTTTGTGTAGCCACAATTAGATGCATACCACAAGCTCTTGCTTTAGCAGTAAATCTTTGTATAGAAACTTGTACATCGTTTTTAGCGACAGCCATTAAATCAGCTAATTCATCAATGATTACAACAATGTATGGCATTCTTTCTTTTGGTTTATCACCTTCTTTTAAGAATCTGTTATAGTCATTTACGTATGAATTATAGCTTTCAATATTCTTCACTGATGCTTCCATAAAGTCACGATATCTATCATCCATGATGACTGTAAGTCTAGATAAGATATTGCTTGCCTTCATTGAATCTGTAATGACGGGCCATAATAAATGTGGTAAATCATGATAAGGTGCAAATTCAACCATTTTAGGGTCTACTAATACTAGTCGTACTTCTTCTGGCTTGCATCTTAACAATAATGAACAAATTATTGTATTGATACAAACAGATTTACCAGAACCTGTTGCACCAGCAATTAATAGATGTGGCATCTTATTTATTTCACAGAATACTGGTTGACCAGTTACATCTTTGCCTAAAGCAAACAATAATTTATTATTAATCTTTTCTTGCGGTATATTATTAACTAATTCACCAATCTTAACAGGACTTGCTACAGCGTTAGGTATTTCAACACCAACTACACTTTTGCCAGGAACTGGTGCTTCAATACGTATACTTTTTGCTGCTAATTCCATTTTTAGATTATTTTGTAGTGAAGTAATCTTGTTTAAATTAATACTATAATCAGGTTTAACTTCAAATTTTATAACACTTGGTCCAATATATGTTTTATCTAGTTGTGCTTCAACTCCAAAGTTACCTAATACTTCAATTAATTTATTACCTTTTAGTTCAGCAGAAATCTTATTTGTTTTATTCAATTTATTTTGGGTATTGTCTAATAGGCTAAGTGGAGGTAATTTATAATTTGAATTACTTGTATATGTTGTCTTAGAGATTTCAGTTTCTTTATTTTCAGTAACTTGTTCCTTAGCAGGTTCATTTTTATCTTGTTTATCTACTTTAATATCTTCAATAATCCAAGGAACATTTTTTGGTTTTTGTTTCTTTTGTTTCTTTTTTAATTCGTCTTCAATTCTTGTAGGTTTTTTACCTTTTTTCTTATCATCTTTTATATGTTTGATACCATTTATCGCTTTATCAGAAGTATCTTTCATATATTTGATGAAGCTTGCATAAAAGCCAATTGGAATAATTAAAATCGCAGCTACAACAAATAAGAAAATAATTAAAATTAATGTTCCTTCTTTGGCAATCAAATTATAACAAGCCAATAATAATAACATACCAATTAATCCACCACCGTAATCAGCACCTAATTTTGTAAGATTTGTAATTTGCACAAATACATCTTTGATTTGTGTTAAAGAATAATCAGTATATGTTTTATATATTTGATGTGCTCCTAATAGGAAGAAAGCAAAATTTAAAAATATAAAGCCTATATAGAACCACTTATTAAACGATACTTTCTTATCTAAAAAGACTTTGACAAACAATAAGATAAAAATCGACATCAAAGTTATTAAATAATATGGCCCAGTTAAAAAATTAAAGAAATTGGTTACAAATATACCAAGTAGTCCAAATCTTCCAACACAAATAATGATTATTACTAGAAGCAATAACATCATTATTAATGAGCCATAGTCAAATGTTTCTTTTTTGTCTTTCTTATTTTTAGGCATTTTCATTCTCCAAATTAACTTCTACAATAGCAGGTAAAATCATTGGCTTTTTACCGGTATTCTTTAATACAAAGGCCGCAATCCTATCTCTTGCCTCAACACGGGCGTTCATATTGTTATAACAGTTTGCTTCTACTTGTTCTTTAACAGTATTCACTAAAATGTTGCCAATTTCATTTAATAGACTTTCAGCATCTTTTAGATATATAACGCCCCTACTTTGGACATCAGGACCACCAATTAAAGTTTTTGTTTTAAAATCTAAAACAATACCTGCAACAATAGCGCCATCTGTTGACAAAGTTTCTCTATCTTTTAAAACCATGCCTGAAACATCTGTGCCATCAGAACCATCAATTAATACTTCATTTAATTCAAGATAGTCTCTAGTAGATACAAGTTTTTGATTCTCAAAACATGCGAACTGTCCATTATCTAAAATAATAATTTTATCTGGTGTATATCCCATTTCAACTGCGACATCTGCATTATTAATCAAATCAGCGTATTGTCCCT
>CAMKTV010000070.1 GCA_946415785.1 uncultured Solobacterium sp. | reverse complement strand
CTTATGGTAACCTAAATTATAAAAATAGAGAATTATTTGATCTAAAAAATTTAATGATATTTCGTATTCTTTATAATCATAAAAGCATAAATCGAAACCTTTATCATACAAAGTTACAAATGCGTTTTTTAGGAAACTAAAATTATCTTTTAAATAATTAATATGCTCATTTATACTTCTTATATTTAAATAATCGTTATTGACACTAAAAATAAAATTGAAATCTACAATGCCAAATGAATTAAAATAATTCTTTAAATCATTAATGATATTTATATCTAAAATATAATCATTATCGATATAGATAGTTGTGTTTTTAGTTATTTCTTTATAGACAACTTTTGTAATAGAAAAATTCTTCAGCTTATCTTTTATTTCATCTGAATAATTATGCTTATCGATAAAATCTTCAATATTAAATTTCATAAGTTCCTGCTAATTTTTCTAATGCATTTTTGGCCGCATTCTTTTGAGCTTCTTTTTTTGTTTTGCCTATGCCATAGCCATAAATCAAATCATCAATTTTTACAGCTACTTTAAAGACTGGATTATTACTAGGTCCTTTGGCATAAATCAATTCATAATCAATAGATTTTCTTGAATCAGCTTGCACATATTCTTGCAGTCTAGTCTTATAATCAACATCATCTTCACCAACTGAATTAATATGTTTAAGCATCAGAATATCTAATAATTTATAGACATTTTCTAAATCAGTATCAAGATAGATAGCGCCAATAAAAGCTTCAAACATATCAGCAATTATTGAATCTCTTTGCCTACCACCAGTCTTTTCTTCGCCTTGGCCAAGTTTTAAATATTTATTTAGATTAAATTCTCTTACAATTTTAGCTAATCCTTTTTCACATACTAGATTGGCTCTTCTTTTAGACATCTGGCCTTCTTGAAGTTCTGGATTAATCATATATAACCGATGAGCAGCATAAATCTGTAAGACTGCATCGCCCATGAATTCTAGTCTTTCATTATCATGACATTTGCCTTTATGTTCATTAACATAAGAAGAATGCAAAAAAGCTTCTTCAATAAGTTCTGTATCATTGTATTTAATCTGATTCTGATCTAAAAATTCAAGTATTGACATGTCATTATTATACCTTAATCATTAACTTTTTGTTGTGCCGTTTTTGCGATGTCTTGATAATAATGTAGATAGTCTGGTTTATCTAAATTAGCACAAATAAATTTAGCGTCCTTTTTAGCACCTTCTATTATTTTTGTATCTTCAAAGATATTACCTAAGATAAAGGCAGGAAGCCCTGCTTGTCTTGTGCCCAATATATCTCCAGGACCTCTTAATCGCAAATCTTCAGAAGATATTTCAAAGCCATCATTTGTTTTAACTAGGACATTTAAACGTTTTTTTACATCTGTGTCTTTACTGTCAGTAAGTAGATAACATGTCCCTTTATGGCTTCCTCTTTGAACACGGCCCCTTAACTGATGTAACTGGCTTAGGCCAAAACGATCGGCATCATAAATAACCATAACTGTTGCATTTTTAACATTTACACCTACTTCAATAACAGTTGTAGAGACCAAGACATTTATTTCGTTATTAATAAAAGCATTCATAATTTCATCTTTTTCATTTGTTTTAAGTTTTCCATGAATAAGTCCCATCTTAAAAGGCATAAAAACATCAATTAGGCTATTATATAGCCCACTAGCATCTTTTCCACTATAATTATCACTTGCATCAATTGCAGAACAAACAATATATATCTGCCTGCCGTTATTTAATTCTTCTTTTAATTTAGGAATTATATCGATAATAGAATTCCTGTTTATTAAATATGTATCGCACCCTTTTCTATCACTTGGAAGTGTAGAAATAGTAGATATATCTAGATCACCATAGATAGAAGTAGCTAATGTACGAGGAATTGGCGTTGCCGACATTAATAAGAAATCAACATTTTCGCCCTTTTCCTTTAAACTTCTTCTTTGCTTAACACCGAAACGCTGCTGTTCATCAGCGATAACTAAGCCTAGTTTATTAAAAGTAACATCTTCTTGAAATAAGGCATGTGTGCCAATAAGAATGTCGATTTTACCTGCTTTTAAATCTTCTTTAATCTGTTCGCTATTTGGACAATTTGAATATAATAAACCAATATTGAGTTTATCTTTAAAGAATTCTTTAAAAGTCACATAATGCTGTTTTGCTAAGATTTCTGTAGGAGCCATTAAAGCGCCTTGATAGCCTGCCAAATAATTTGCGTATACAGCTAATAAAGCCACAATAGTTTTACCAGAACCAACTTCACCCTGTAATAAACGATACATTGGTTTTGGTCTTTTTAAATCATTTATGATATCTTCTAAACTCTTCAATTGATCAGCTGTTAAAGAAAATGGTAATTCTTTAATAAAACTATCAATAATTGTTTGATCAAATATTTTATTTTGTTTAACATCATAAATTGTATTGCCTTTTAATACTTCTAAAGACAAATAGAAATTTAAAAATTCATCATATTTTAATCTAGCCAAAGCTAAACGCAAATCGTAATTACTTTGAGGCCTATGAATATTTAATAGAGCGCATTTTAAATCTATTAATCTATGAGATTTAATTAAGTCTTCAGGTATATTATCTTGTAAAGAATTAAGACATTTATTCATTGTATAATCAATTAGATTCTTGATTTCATTTTGTTTAATGCCCTCTTTTAATGAATATACAGGCTGTATACCTAATAACGAATTAATATCTTTTGTGAAATAATTAGATGCAGTAACTTTATTGTTGCCATCATATTTACCAACAATAACAATCTTGGCGCTTTCTTTAACACCTTTAATCCATGGTCTATTAAATATCGTTACAACAATCTCTTCTTCTTCGTATAATACTTTAAAGGTTGTTTTTGTCAGATTTCTTTTAAATCTAAAAGTGCTAGGATAAGATAGTAATTCTCCTTCAAAAAAGACTCTTTCGCCAATTCTAAAGTCTTTGTATTCAGTTAATGTATAATTCTCATATTTAAATGGATAATATCTTAAAATATCATCGCTATTCTTTAAATCTAAACGTTCACATATATATTTTCTTTTTTCAGTTAGTTTTAATTCACTTAATTCCATAGTTTTATTTTAACATTATGGTTTTTATGATAAAATAATCTCGCTTCCCTGGATGGCGGAATTGGCAGACGCGCACGACTCAAAATCGTGAGGAGAAATCCGTGCGGGTTCGACCCCCGCTCCGGGGACCAATTAAATAAACAAATACGGTTAACTGAACTGAGTCCCAAAATTTAGACAGTTCTCATTAAGGCCTGATTCCGATATTCA
>CAMKTV010000069.1 GCA_946415785.1 uncultured Solobacterium sp. | reverse complement strand
TTAAGAAAAGGAGGATAGATATAATGGCTGATAATGCAAGTACAATGTTATTTAATGCAGAAGAAGTTAGAAGACATAATATGCAAGAAATATTAAAAGAAGTTTCTAATGCATTAACTGAAAGAGGTTATAATTCTGTAAATCAAATAGCTGGTTATCTAATATCAAATGATCCTGCTTATATATCTAGTTTTAAAGATGCTCGTAGTAAAATTCAACAGGTTGAAAGATATGAGCTAATTGAAGAGCTTGTGCGTTATTATTTAGAGAATAAGGAAGATAGTAAATAAGATGGATAATAAGATTTTTATAACTGACGATAATGGCAAAGAAGTTGCCATGAATATTCTTTTTACTTTTGATATGGATGAAAAGAATTATGTGGTTGTCTATGAAGACGGCAAAGAAGATGATTTATATGCTTTTGAGTATGATGACTCTGGAAATTTAATCATGATTGAAGATGAGGGGACTTTGGCTTCTGTTCAAGAAGTCATAGATGCGTTTGATGGCATAGAAGATGAAGAAGCTTAAAGGTGTAATTATTGGCATACTTTTGATAGTTATTCTTGCCTTAATTGGCCTTTTTTATGTTGAAGAAAATATCGCTGCAATTAGTGATATTCAAGACTATCAAGAAATAACAATTGAAGATAATTGGTATGGCAAGCAAGTATTATCTTATTTAGAAGAAGAAGGCATAATAAAGAACGCAGATATTGCTTATTATTATCTTCGTTTGAAGAATATTGATATGAATATTAAGGCAGGTACTTACCAAATAGATAAATCACTATCCTTAGAAGAAATAATTGCTTATTTATCTGATGGAAAGAACGCCATTCAAAATACTGTAAGTGTAAAATTGTTGGAAGGCTATCGTTTAAAAGACTATGCCGTATTAATAGCTGAAAGCACTAACTTAGAAGCTGAAGAATTATTGGAATATTGGAATGATACATTTGCAGTAGAAGAACTATGCAATGATTATCAATTTTTAGAAGATCGGCCTTTTAGTGATGATGTTAAATATTTATTGGAAGGTTATTTATTTCCTGATACATATGAATTCTTTGCAAAGACTAGTGCAGAAGAAGTTACTAGAAAAATTTTAGATAATACAAATTATTATTACGAAAAATATAAAGAAGATTTTGAAAATAGTAAATACTCAATTCATCAAATCTTTTCTTTAGCGTCAATTATCCAAAGAGAATCTGGTAATGTGGAAGAAATGAAAGATATATCTTCAGTCTTTTATAATCGTTTAGATGCCGGCATGCAACTTCAAAGTTCAGTAACTGTATGCTACGCCCTTGATATTGGCGTCAATGAAGATTGGACAAAATGTGAAATAACTCAAAGTGAATACGATCCTTATAATACATATCAAATTATTGGCTTCCCACCAGGACCAATTTGTTCATTTAATGAATATGCGCTTGCTGCAGCATTAAAACCTAACAATACTGATTATTATTTCTTTATTGGAAATGTATGTGGTGAAGGACAAACAATATTTGCAAGGACATATCAAGAACAATTAGAGAATCAAGCGAGGTATTTAACATGCTATTAAAGAAACCAATTCTAATCGGCATTGCCGGCGGTAGTGCTAGTGGCAAGACGACAATAGCTCAAATGCTTTATGAAGCTTTTGAAAAAACAAATTCTGTAACCATCATTAGAGAAGATGATTATTATAAAGATCAATCTCATATGGAATTTGAAGAAAGAGTCAAAACAAATTATGATCATCCTTTAGCTTTTGACCATGATTTAATGGAAAAACAATTAAGAGATTTAATGGACAATAAGACTATTGAGAAACCTAAATATGATTTTACTGTTCATAATCGTTCTAAAGAAACGGAAATCATTGAACCAAGAGAAGTTATTCTAATTGAAGGTTTATTTGTTTTAGAAGAAAAATCGATTAGAGATTTATTAGACATTAAGATATATGTAGATACACCATATGATGTGCGTTTTATTAGAAGAATGAAACGAGATATCGTTGAAAGAAAAAGAGAATTAGATAATATCGTTGAGCAATGGCTAAAAACGGTCAGAGTTATGCACGAAGAATTTGTTGAACCATCAAAAAAATATGCGAATATTATTATTCCAGAAGGTGGCAGCAATAATGTCGCTATAGACCTTTTAATCACAAAGATTAATAGTATTCTATTAAAATAATATGTTATAATTTTTTAGGTTAGTGAGGTATAGATATGAGTAATAAAGATAAATTCTATGTAACTGAAGAAGGGCTTGTCGATTTAAAGAATGAATATGAAGAATTGATTCATGTCACTAGAAATGTAGTAATTGAAGAATTAAAAGCTGCTAGAGCGCAAGGAGACTTATCAGAAAACGCTGATTATGATGCTGCTAGAGATCATCAGGCTCAAGTTGAATCAAGAATCAAACAACTTGAACATATGATTACAAACGCTGTCATCATCAATGAATCAAAGAGCACTAAATATGTGAGATTAGGTTCAACTGTTGAAATTGAAGAACTTGATACAAAGAAAAAAATAGTTTATACAATCGTTGGTAGCGTTGAAGCTGATCCACTAAATGGTAAACTTTCAAATGTAACTCCACTTGCTGAAGCAATCATGGATCAAAAGGTAGGTTCTACTATTACAATTGAAGCTAAGATACCTTATCAAGTAAAAATCGTTAGAATTTTATAATTTAATTATTAAAAGTAGGAATTTTATCAACTTGTTGTCAATAATAATATAGATGACAAAAAGGATTATTATCATTCTTACTTTTTTATTTACTTTATTATTGGCATTTTATAAGATAATACCAATAG
This sequence comes from uncultured Solobacterium sp., assembly GCA_946415785.1. GTDB lineage: Bacteria > Bacillota_I > Bacilli_A > Erysipelotrichales > Erysipelotrichaceae > Colivicinus. The sequence goes on along the minus strand of CAMKTV010000069.1, from coordinate 570 downwards.
ATTTTAAATTGATTGATTTAAATAATAAGACAATTGATGTCACATTAATTTATGGTGATAAAGAAAAACAAGTAAATCTACCACTAGGTACAACATTTTCTTATTTAAATATAAAAGACAAAACAATTAGTTTAGATTATATATTAGGAGATGGTGAGATTTATTATATATACAACAATGATGAAGAAAAGGTTTCAATAAATAATGGGGATATTGAAGAACTAATAACATTACCAGGGATTGGTGTTAAAATTGCACAAAATATAATTAATTATCGTAATGATTATGGATTATTTGAAAATATCAATGAAATAAAAAGAGTTAAAGGAATAGGCGAGAAAAAGTATGAACAAATCAAAGAATATATCATACTTTAGGATTTCCTTCATATTATTGATTAATATAATATGTACAAATATATTTATCTTTACTATTTCTTTAATTTATTTAATATTAATAAATAAAAAAGATGTGGTATTATATATAATCTTATGTTTCTTATTATTATTTAATACAATTGTATTAAAAGATTTTATTAATATTGGATTTGTTGTTAAGAAGAATGATCAT
>CAMKTV010000068.1 GCA_946415785.1 uncultured Solobacterium sp. | reverse complement strand
CAAAAAGTTCATCATAATCCTTAAATTCATAAGGTGGATCAATATAAATATATTCAAAACTATAGTCACTTAATTTGAATAGACATTCTTTATAATCAAGATTTGTTACCTTTGCTTCTTCTTTTATTTTCTTTAGATTTTCTAAGATGATTTCACATGCTTCTTTATTGTTGTCATTAAAGACAACTTTATAAGCTCCTCGAGAAATCGCTTCAATACCTATTGCGCCACTACCTGCAAATAAATCTAAAAATTTATCATCATGATAAATCTGAATAGAAGAAAAAAGTGCTTCTTTGACCATATCTTTTGTAGGTCTAGTAGCCAATGAATCAAGAGTTTTTAATGGTGTTCTTTTATATTTGCCTGCTATGATTCGCATTTTTCTTTTTCTCTTTTTTTATTATAAATAACTTCACCTTCACATAAGCCTATAGCAGCCATGATACAGAATAAAGATGAACCACCTCTAGAAATCAACAATAATGGTACACCAGTTAAAGGAATGATGCCTGAAACACCACCAACATTTAAGATAAAATGCAACGCAAAATAAGCGAAGGTGCCGACAAATATCATTTTAGAAGCTATGTTTTGCGTGTCTAATGAATTTTTAATTAATCGCCAGAATATGACGCCATAGCCAATTAGTATTGGAAGTAATCCAAAGACAAAGCCTAATTCTTCAACAATTATCGGTAAGATAAAATCATTTGATGGATTAGGGAAATTCATATATTTATGAATTGACTGGCCAAGTCCTACACCAAACCAACCACCACTAGAAAAGGCAATTAAGCCCATTATCAAATGGTAACCCGAACTATATTGATAAGCAAAAGGATCAGCACTAGCTAAGAATCTGCCAGCCATATAATTATCAGAAAATAAATTAAAGAATTTTGTGCCAAGCGGACTAAGCACAAAAACAACGCCAACTAAGCCAATACCTACAAAAATCAACATCCATTTTTGAATTGTTTTTAATTCTTTACTGGCTGGTATTAATGCCATAATATATGCCATACCAAATAAAATAACGGCACTACCTAAATCTTTTTGTAACAACAAAATAATGGCGACATAGGCGCCTGTACATTTTGTGAAAGTCCAGAAATTCTTTTTGATATCTTTAATATTGCGATATCCTAATAATCTGGCACCTAGAATTAAGATGAATACTTTCGCTAATTCTGATGGTTGAAAAGAAAAACCACCTAATTCAATCCAAGCATAGGCACCATTTTTTGGTGAAAACAATCTTGTGGCTAATAATGAAGCTAATACCGCATAATATAAGCCCCACATAATCTTCATTTTTATATCAGTAAGATGAATTCTTGAGGCAACAAATATCGCAGCTAAACCAATTAAAAAATAGAAAGATTGTTTTCTTATTAATGAAAAGACAATACTCTGTTCACCAGCATTAAGCCCCATTTCCGTTGAAATAATCATTAATGTTCCAAATAGAAACAAAAATGTCATGGCGATGATTAAATATTTATCAGTATAAGCAGGAAACAAAGCAAATCTTTTTTTCTTCTTCGGCATAGTCTAATTTTATCACAGCCAAATAGAAAAAATATTTAATCTATACTATAATATACGAGATGATTATAAACAACGATACTATCATAAAAGACAATGATGAAAGAATTAGATTAAAATCTAAAGATGTTTCTTTTCCTCTAAGTGAAGAAGACAAGAAAACTCTTTTGGATATGCATAAATATGTCTTTGATTCAACAATTGAAGAGATTGCCCAAAAAGAAAATCTAAGACCAGCTGTTGGTATTTCGGCAATTCAAATTGGTGTCCCTAAGAAGATGACTTCCATCATCATTAAAGATGAAGAAGGAAAAGCTGCAATTGAATACGCTTTAGTAAATCCTAAAATAATTTCTTCATCAGTTGAAAAATCATATCTAAAAGCTGGTGAAGGCTGTCTATCAGTTGAAGCGGAACATCAAGGTTATATTTATCGTAGCGCAAGATGTAAAGTTAAAGGCTATGATTTATTAAGCGATAAAGAAGTATTGATTAAAGCTGATGGCTATTTGGCGATTGTCTTACAACATGAATTGGATCATTTTAAAGGTGTCTTATTCTATGATCATATAAATAAGAAAGATCCTTTCTATGTTGATCCAGATGCAATCTGTATTGAATAGATTTATTTGAATGGTTATTTAAGCATTTTTATTTTTGCCTTAAAACTTGTTTGTATATATTGTACAAACAAGTTATATTTGTTAAAATATCACTGAAGGAGCAATATTGATGATTAATAATAAATATCAGATAAAAAAAGACATTGATTTTATTCTTGAAGCAGAAAAAATAAACAAGAATGAATTATCAGAAATAGCCAAGATTTCAAGAATAACTCTTGAAGAAATGTATGATAGAGGTGTAGCAAGCAATGAGGCTTTAGAAAAACTATACTCATTTATCTATAAAAACAATTATCGAATTAATACTGTTAAAGAAGAATTCATAAAAGAAAAATATACAAAGGTTTTATTTCATGGTTCTAAAAACGGAATAAAGAATCTAATGATATCTGGCTCAAGGGCGAATTGTGACTTTGGTACTGGTTTCTATTTAGGAGAAAACTATAATCAAGCACTTTCTTTTGTATGTGAATACGATAATTCATCAGTCTACTCATTTAAATATGCTTTTGATGGACTAAAACAGGTTAAATTTAAGTGTTCTTTGGATTGGATGATTGCTATTTGTTACTATAGAGGAACAATCAGAGAATATTTTGATAGTAAGATAGTAAAAAGAATTATCAAAAAAATAGAAGAAGCAGATATCATTGTTGCGCCAATAGCTGATAATAAGATGTTTTATATAATGTCTCAATTTGCTCAAGGAGAAATAAACGCAGATGTAGCACTTCATTCTTTGTCAGCATCAAATTTAGGCTTGCAATATGTCATAAAAACAGAAAAAGCCTTAAAAAGACTTGTCCCAATCGAGAAGTATTATTTATCAATTCCTGAAAAGGAAGATAGTAAAAAAGCTATGATTAAAAGAGGATATGAAATAGATACAAAATTAAAACTCGCTAAAAGAGAATTTAAAAACGGATTATATATTGAGGAGCTATTAAAATGAGAGAATTTGATCATGCTGGCTTACTGTTAGCGGAATATCAAGGAAAGCTATTTGAAAAATCGACTGATTTAAACTGTTCTTCTCCAATATTTATTAGAAGATTCTTTTTAAACTTACGTCATACAAGTACATACAACTCAATTCTACCATTTGGCCCTCAAAAGAATGGGAAAAAACAACAAATGACTTCGTCTTCATGAAATGGGTTATTATCGTTAGTAATATGCTTTTTTAGCCCAAAAGTTTGGATTGTTGGAGAATAATACATATCTTTGCCAAAAAATAGAAATGAACGATGACATACTTGAATCAGTTTCACAAAGAGGCGATGGAGCGTACG
>CAMKTV010000067.1 GCA_946415785.1 uncultured Solobacterium sp. | reverse complement strand
AAATTCTTCTTTGATTTATGTATTTCCATTATCTTTTCAATCTTTTTATTAATGTTAATATATTTTATAATTATTAAGATTTTAGATAAGAAGGTGTTTAATAAATGATCAATGTTGTTTTATATGAACCCGAAATTCCTCAAAATACAGGCAATATCATGCGTACTTGCATGGCTTTTAATATAAAACTTCACTTAATTGAACCTTTAGGCTTTTCTTTTGATGATAAATATCTTAAAAGATCTCATATGGATTATATAGATGAGGTCGATTATACAATTTATCCAAATTATGAAGAATTTATAAAAAAGAATAATGAAGGACAGTTCGTATTCTTTTCTAGATATGGTTTAAAGAGCTTCGAAGAATGTATCTTTGATTCAGATAAAGATATTTATCTGTTATTTGGTAAAGAATCAACTGGGATTCCAAAAAACATCTTAAATATGCATCTAGATGAAACATATCGTTTTCCAATGAAGGCTAATGCTAGAAGTTTAAATTTATCTAATTGTGTTGCTATCGGTGCTTTTGAATGCTTAAGACAAGTTGGCTTTGATGGCTTAAGCAAAACTGAAGTAATAAAAGGGGCAGATTGGCTGCTTAAATAAGTTATAATAATTTTATGAACGAAAAAAGATTATTCCTAGTAGTTATGGTATTTGTAGCTACAATCATATGCTTAACAATCATGAATCGTAATTATGATCCTTTAGCTCGCTATCATTACGAAATTTCTGATGAAACTAGAGAATTATTGTTAACTAAATTAGATGAAAGGGAATTGAAGTATATTGTTGATTATGAAATAGAACCTAGCTATTATCTTCCATATATAAATAATGGTTTGTTTAATGCGTATCATGTTGAAGACTATAGAATAGCTAACGACTTTTTTGTTCATTTAAACGATAATGAAGTTGTCTATATTGTTGAATCTATTTATAAAGCAGGCTTAGATCTAAAGCAAATGGCTAATGACTATGCCAATTATAAATACGAAGAAATCTTATTTTTAATTAATAATAAATAATGAAAATAGTAGTTTGTAGTGATAACCATTCAAATTTTTTAGTTATCGAAAAAATATTAATCGATAATCCTTCAGCTGATTATTATTGGCATTTAGGTGATTCAGAAGCAGATTCATTAGATGAATTAAAACCTTTTATAAGTGTCAAAGGAAATAACGATTTTTTAGATTTGCCTAAAGCTCGTATTATTGAATTAAATAATCATCGTTTCTTGCTGATACATGGAACAGGAATTATAACACTTGGCATAGAATATTTTGTTGATATCGCAAAGAATAATGACTGTGATATTGTTTTATATGGCCACACTCATAGACCAAGTGATAAGACAATTGATGGTATTAGATTAATTAATCCTGGATCTTGTAATTACAATCGTAGTTATGCTAATCCTACATATGCTATTATCAATATTGATAAAAATGATAATATCGATTTAAAGTTTATAGATTGTTAAGTATATTAAGAAATGAAAGATGGTAGTTATGTATACATTCTTTAGCGATGGATTTTTCGGATATGGTGAACCTGGCAATTTTAAATATTTTAGTCTTGCGCATATAATTCCTATTGTTTTACTTATAGTTGCTATTTTTGTTACATATAAATATAAAGAAAAATTAAGAAATTGGAAATATGAACAAAGGTTCAGATATATTCTTTCATTTATAATTCTTTTCTTTGAGATGGCATATTATTGGAGAATTCTTTATGTTGGTGATGAGCAGGGCTTAAATTCTCTGATATCTAAATTACCTTTGCAGTTATGTACATGGGGCGCAATATGTTCTATATATATGTTAATTACTAAAAACAAATTATTATTTAGTTACAACTTTTTTGTAACAATTATATATTCGTCAGCAGCACTTCTTTTCCCATCAGTTATAAGCAAATGTGGCCCAACATATTTTAGATATTATCAATTTTTTTGTGAACATGCGCTACCAATATATGCTACGTTTTATATGATGTTTGTGCATGGTCTTAAAACAGATTATAAATATATTTATATTGTGATTGGAATTATGCTTGTTCACGCATTTGTTGCGATTAAAGTTAATAATGCTTTCCCTGGAACTAATTTCTTATATCTACAAGATGCTAGTGTTCAAAGTTTCCAAGGAGATAATCCAATTAACTATCTTCCTAAAAATCAATATTTAAGGGCATTATGTTTAACAGGAATAACACTTATGTTATTTAATATTGAATATTTCATATACTACAAAATCAACAATAAAAAGAAATCATAATATTAATATAAAAAATTTGACAATCAATTATGTTGTGGTATTATTATTAAGTAATAAAAAGTAGGTAGAAAGTAGAAGCCATTCTCACCTGATGTCTTAAGACTTGGGTATATTGCTACTAAGGTAAGTAATTTGAGTGGGCTTTGTCTCGCTTTTTATTTTATAGGAGGGCACTAATTATCGCAGGCAAAAAGAATGAAGATTTAGTCAATGAAAACATTCACTTTAAAGAAGTGTTAGTAATTGACTATGATGGTAGTCAACTTGGTGTTATGAGCAAATTTGACGCTCTTAACAAAGCTTATGACCAAGATTTGGATTTGTTATGTGTATCTGCTAATTCAAATCCGCCAGTATGTAAGATATTGGATTATGGAAAATATCGTTTTGAATCTCAAAAGAAGGCTAAAGAAGCAAAGAAGAATCAACAGACTTCAGAAGTTAAGCCACTTCGTTTATCACCAGTAATTGATAAACATGACTTTGAAACTAAAGTTAAACAAGCTACAAAATGGCTAGAAGATGGCACAAAAGTTAAAGTTGATATGCGCTTTAGAGGAAGAATGATGACTAGACAAGAAGTTGGTATGGTTATCATGAATGATTTCATTTCTACTTTAAGTGAGATTTCTAGTGTTGACAAAACACCAAAGCTTGAAGGCAACATCATGTCTTGTGTGTTAATGCCTAAGAAAAAATCAGGAGGGAAAGCAAATGCCAAAGATGAAAACTAAAAAGACTTTTGCGAAGAGAGTAAAAGTCACTGGTACTGGGAAATTAAAAAGACATCATAATTTCACATCACACTTTGCGGCTAATAAGACGCACAAACAAAAAGTTCAATTAAGGAAGGCCGATTTAGTATCTAAATCAGACGTTAAGAGAGATAAGGCCTTATTACAAGGATAGGAGGGATAGATAATGGCAAGAGTTAAAAGATCTAATACCCTTAGAAAAAGACATAGAAGAGTCTTAAAACAAGCTAAAGGTTATTTTGGAAGCAAGCACTTATTATATAAGACTGCCCATGAACAAGTGATGCATTCACTTAAATATGCTTATATTGCTAGAAAACAAAATAAGAGAAACTTCCGCAAATTATGGATAGCTAGAATCAATGCTGCTGCTAGAATACACGATTTATCTTATTCTAGATTAATGCATGGATTAAAATTAGCTGATGTTAATATCAACAGAAAGATGCTATCAGAAATCGCAATCTCTGATCCTGAAAGCTTCGCTAAAATCTGTGAAACAGCTAAATCAAAATTAAATTAAAAATAGGATCGTAAGATCCTTTTTTGGCCTGTT
>CAMKTV010000066.1 GCA_946415785.1 uncultured Solobacterium sp. | reverse complement strand
TAGTTGGCAACAAACATAATCACATCAATGATTTTATAGAAAGGTATAAAGATGATGGAATCATTTGGTATTTTGATATCTTTGCCTATAGTCCTTATGAGACTTATTTAACACTATTACAATTTAAAAATGCCGGTTATTTTAAATATGCCAAAGCAATACTTATTGGCAGAGTTGCCATACCTAATAATGAAGATTCTAAATTAATAAATGATTATGATGAAGCCTATAAATTAGCTTTTGAAGATATCCCTTATATATATGATTTAGATATTGGCCATTCTAAGCCAAGAATGACCATCATCAATGGTGCTATTGCCCATATCAATTATAAAGATCATAAAGGCAGCATAGAATTTGAATTAAAATGATGGAAAAAGTTAAATTAAAAGATTTATATTTTTCGTTTTTTAGAATTGGCTTATTCACTTTTGGTGGTGGATTAGCGATGATTCCGATGTTAGAAAAGGAAATCGTTGATAAACATCATTGGTGTGATGAAGAAGAATTGATGAATTATTATGCCATTGGCCAATCAACACCAGGTATTATTGCGGTAAATGTCGCAACTTTTGTTGGTTATAAGCATCGTGGTGTTAGAGGTGGTGTTATCGCAACGCTAGGAATCATCACCCCATCTTTATTAATCATCACTTTAATCGCAACCTTCATTGAGAATTTCGCAAGTTATCCAATTGTTCAAAAAGCTCTAAAGGGACTAGGAATTGGTGTATGTGCTATCATCATTCCTTCATTAATTAAATTATTTAAATCTTCAATTAAAAATATCTATTTAGCTCTTATCGCTATTATTTCATTTATATTAGTTGAATTCTTTAAAGTGCCAATTATCATTTTAGTATTAGCTGGCATTTTATTAGGCATCTTACTTGGCATAAAGGAAAAAAAGAATGATATATCTTAGACTCTTTTATGAATTCTTTAAAACTGGTTTATTCGCTATAGGTGGTGGCTTAGCAACCATACCTTTCTTAACGGAAATTGGTCAAAAAACTAATTGGTATACTATGCAAGAATTATCAAATATGATTGCCATCTCTGAATCGACACCTGGACCAATTGGCGTCAATATGGCAACCTATGTCGGTTTTAAGGTTGCAGGTCCTTTAGGTGCTCTAATTTCAACATTAGGAGAAGTTTGTCCATGTGTTTTAATTATTCTTTTATTATCAAAAACATTAATAAAAAATAAAGATAATTTCTATATTTCTAATGCCTTAAAAGGTATTAGAGCCGTATGTTTTGGACTAATCTTTTATGCCTTCTTTAATATCTTTATTAATAATGTCTTAAATGATTATTCATTAATTAATTCATTTATAGATTTATTTGAACTTAGAAAAATAATAATTTTCTTAATTATCTTAATATGTTGTCTATTATATAAAAAAGGACATCCAATTATCTGGATAGTCCTATCAGCGATTTTAGGAATTCTATTATTCTAATATTTAATCTTAACTAAATATAAACCAGATCCTGTAATATTATATCTTTTCGTATTCTTAGAAGGTTTTTCTAACATCTTTTCAATATCTTCAATATTCTTTTGACCACGTCCTAAATCAATTAAAGTGCCAACCATGATTCTTACCATATTTCTTAAAAATCCATCGCCAGTAACTCTTATTTTTAATATATTCTTATTCTTGATAATCTTAAATTCACTTATAGTCCTGATTTGATTTTCTTTAACTGAATAAGGTGTTGTATTAAAAGAAGAAAAATCATGAGTTCCTAAAAATAAAAAAGCACCCCTTTTCATTAAATCAATGTCTAATTTATAGAAACACTGATAAGCATAACCATTTAAAAAGACATCATATTCACCTATATTTATTAAATATTCATATGTCTTTTCTTTAACACTATAACGCGCATGAAAATCATCGCTTACATATTTAATATCAATAATATGAATATCTTTTGGAACTAAGGCATTGATTGAACCTTTTAATTTATAAGGATCTTTTTTCTTATCACTATCAAAATGAAAGACCTGTCCATAGGCATGAACTTTAGCATCAGTTCTAGAAGCCATAACAATTCTTATATCTTCTTTAAAAATAACTTTTAAAGCAGATTCAATCAAATCTTGTATAGCTAAACCATTTCTTTGTGATTGAAAGCCCACATAATTATTGCCATCATAAGCAAGCGTTACTTTATATCTCATAGATAAATCCTCGAAAGAATTGATAAAGCTAATAATATATGAGCGAAAAAGATATAGATAAAATCACTAGCTTTCCATTTTAAGACATGATATCTAGTTCTTTCTTGATCAGGTATATAGCCTCTGGCTTCCATAGCATCAGCTAATTCAAAAGCTCTTTGAAAAGCCACAGTAAATAATGGAATAATTAAGCTTAAAATAGCAGTTATCTTTTCTTTTAATTTGCCTTCTTCAAAATCAACACCACGAGATTTTTGTGAATCCATAATACGCATTGTTTCTTCAATAATGGTTGGTATAAATCTTAAAGCAATAGAAATCATCATCGCAATCTCATGATATGGAAAATGAATTACCTTAAGTGGTGATAATAATGATTCAATACCTAATGTTAAATCAAGAGGCTTAGTAGTAGCTGTAAGAACAGTTGTAAGCATGATCATTAATAAGATCCTTACAATGATAAATAAGGTATTAAAAATAGCTGTCTTATAGATTGGATAAGTATAGATAAAGAATAAGACATCACCTGTCTTGATTGTTAGACAGTTAATAATAAGTAAGAATAACATCATAAACATGGTTGGCTTTAAAGCTTTTATGATAAGAATGATTTTAATCTTAGCTAATAAGACAAGTGTTAAGATAATTATTCCTAACACCAGATAACAATACCAGGAAGTAGGAATAAATATTGAAACAATCATGACAAAAAGTGCCATGATTTTAGCCCTAGGATCTAAATCATGAATAACTGATTTAACTGGTATATATTTGCCAAAGACTAGATTTTTCATTTTCTAATCTCCTTGGCAAGATATTTACTTAACTGTTCTAAAGTTCTTAGTCCTGGTTTTAATTTAAAGCCTTCTTTCATCAACAGTTCTTTAAATTCAACAATCTGTGGTTTTAATAAACCATAAGAATTAATAAGTTCACTGTCATCAAATAATTCTAAGGTATCACCTGCATAAATAATCTTTCCATGGTCCATTAAAACAGTATTATCGGCATAGTTATAAACCATCTCATTATCATGAGAAACAATGATGACAGTAGTATTATTATTTTTATTTAAATCTAAAAAGATTTTAATTATTTCACTTGCCCCTTTTGGATCTAGTCCTGCAGTAGGCTCATCTACAACTAACACTTTAGGCTCAAGTGCCAAGATACCAGCAATCGCAATTCTTCTTTTCTGGCCACCAGAAATATCAAGTGGAGATACTCCATAATATTTTTCATCAATGCCTACAAGCTTTAAAGCCTTTTTGGCCTTCTCTGTAGCTTCTTCTTCACTTGCGCCATAATTCTTAGGACCAAAGGCAACATCCTTTAAGATAGTTTCTTCAAATAACTGATATTCAGAAAACTGAAATACTAAGCCTACTTCTTTTCTAAGAGCCTTTAATCCTTTATTCTTTTCTTTAGCGA
>CAMKTV010000065.1 GCA_946415785.1 uncultured Solobacterium sp. | reverse complement strand
AATAAAATGTCCATCTTGACATGGGATAAATAGAACTGGTCTACCATGATGCCCATAGACCTTTATCGGCATATTGCGATGTAGCTCATTGCTATAATAATCAAAATAATTTGTTTCCATAATAATCTCAATAAAATAATGTCTCCATAAAGAAAGGAATGGCCTTTTCCCAAGTAGCTTCATTATGTCTTCCTTTAGGTACAATTCTACTTTCTAATAAAACTTTTTTCTTAATCAATAATGAAGATAATTCTCCATATAATTCTCTAGTATTTAAATAGCCTATTTCATATTGTCCATAATCCATATATAAGACCGTATCTTTAGGATATTTTGTCTTATTAACCATATCAAATACTCTTTCAGGTGCAAAGATTATTGATGGTGAAAGAGCAGCGCCTCTTGAGAAGACATCATTATATTCGCTTAAAGCATATAAAGTCATAAGACCGCCCATTGATGAGCCAGCAATAAAAGTATGTTTACGATCAGGCAAAGTAGGATAATTTTCATCAATATATGGTTTTAATTCATAAGCGAAAAAATCCATAGTGATCTTTCCTCTTCCTTTAATATCACCCCATTCCGGATCAGAAAAATCAAAAGGACTATATTCTGATAGTCTTCCACCATATCGATGTTCTTCAGGATGGTGATTGCATTCAACACCAACCACAATCAAAGGAACTTCATTTTCTTCTAAATATTTTAATAGTCCCCAACTTTTTCCATAAGTAGCCTCTTCATCATAGAAAAGATTATGGCCATCAAACATATATAGGACTGGAAAATTTCCTTTATAATCCGGCGTATAAACATACACTTTTCTTTCTTCTTTTTTTGTGAGCTTTTCAATCTCTGTTTGAAAAATATCTAACATAAAACATTTCCTTTAATAATATAAACATTTTATAACAAAAAAGCTTATTGAATAAGCTTTTCCTTTTTAGTTAGAGAAGAATTCATTGAATATTTCTTCTTCATCTTTTAATATTTCTTCGCTTAAATAATCATAAGCTCCTTTTTGTAAATCAGAAGTTCCTTCCACAAATTTCTTTAATTCACCTTTTTCAACATAGAAGAAGCTAGGCGCAAAAATTCTTTTTTCACCAATATCATATACACCCTCATCATCTTCAAGTGTATAGTCCTTTAAGAAGTCGGCCCAATCTGTTATTAGTTTATGATATGATTCCTGGCCTTCATAAATTAGTTCTAATTCACCATCTGTTATCTGATATTTATCTCTGAATGTTTCGTTGCCTTCATCATCCCAGATATCAATATAATAGATTTTTTTGATTCCTTTTTCTTTAGCCACTTTTAAGGCCATTTCAATTACTGAACGGCACCATGGACACATTGGGTCGCCAACATATAAATAGAAGCTCGCGTGGCTATTGACTAGACTTTCAATTGCTTCCCCGCTTGAATAGACAATTGGATTATCTTCAGGAATCGTTATTACACGATAATCTTTATCTTTTTTATTTTTAAGCCCATTTAATGCTTCATAGTCTGTTTTAAAATCACTTACGGAAACAAATTCTTCACCACAGTCTTCAAAAAAATCACAGGCCGTCTGGTCATCACTATCAATCGTTGTACAAGATGTTAATAAGCTTAAAGCTAAGACAAGAATAATTAATAAAGACTTTTTCATAATCTCACCTATAGAAAAAATTATAGCACGAGCTAATCATTATAGTCTTTAACACTATTCATTTTCAGGTATAAAAGAATCAAAGATAAATTGATTATAATACTTACTAACATTTTCTAATTCAGCTTGTGATTTAATGGTCCAGGCAACACATTCTCCATTAAACAATTTTGAACATAATCTAAAAGATAAATTATTAGAACTATTATGATCATAAGCGATATAGTCAGGTCTAGTAAGAAAATTTGTCAATAAATAGGTCAGACATAATTTAAGAAAGAAATTATTTTTTGAATCTTTAAAATAGTTAAATGATAACTGCCCTCTAATAATTGAAGGTTCATTTTTTCTTAGATAATAAACAACTTTTGGATTAAATGATTCAATATTATATAAACCATCATAATCTTTCATTAGTCCAACTACCTCTTTAACAGTTTCAATGGCTCTGCCTTCAGGTTTAATTTCAATTATTAATGGTGTATCTTTTTTTAAAACATTTAATACATCAACAAATAAAGGTATCTTTTCGTTTGTGCCCAACAAATTATATTGAAGCAATTCATCATAGCTGCAATCCGTTAATTTCTTATCGATTCCACACATCCTTTGTAAGGATACATCATGGAAGACGAGCAACTTATTATCGCTTGTCATTTGAACATCCAATTCAATTCCATAGCCCTTTGAAACAGCTTTCTTAAAAGCTATTAAAGAATTTTCTGGGATATCAGTATTATTAAAAAGACCTCGATGCGCAATGAATACTTTTTCATATTCCTTCATGTCATCTTTCCTTGAAGTATTAGGCTTTATCATATATAGATAAAGTAAGATAAGGATAATAACTATTAATATAATAATCATAATTCTGTTAGATATTTATTTGCTTCAGATAATACTTGTTTAGTTAGCTCGTAAGTACATTTATTATAAGCATCTTCATAATTTAAGAATAATATTTCTTTTGCTTCACCATCGTTGATATATGGTACTTGATCAATTATTTCAACTAAAAAATAATAGACAATCTTTTTAGTCTTTCCTTCATTTATTAAATATTCAATTTTATATTCAAAGCCATTTTCAATATTAATATCTAGGCCAACTTCTTCTTTGATTTCTCTTTTAGCTGCTTCCTTTAATGATTCACCTTCTTCAATATGCCCTTTAGGAAAAGCATAATTATCATTTCTATCTAACATGATTAAATATTTGATCTCGGCTTCTTTTTTATAGATAATGCAACCTGCACTAGTTTCGATATTTATAAATCCTTCCATTTCTTGTCTCCTTCAATTATTTTATAAGACCCATCCTCTTGTAAAAATTCATAAAAACCAGCACGAAGCATTTTTCCATCACTTTCAACATCAAAATGTTTGGCTTTATAAAGATAGCCTTCACCTTCAATATAATCTAATTGTTTTTTTAAAGATTCATCAACTTCATATAATTCACCAAATACTTTATATCCTTCTTTTACAATGGCGCCAGGATAACCATAAAGTTGTAATAAAGCATAATCATGTAAGATAGCTTCACCTTTATATTGTGCAGTTTCTAATACATGATTGCGACAATTGCCTTTCATTAATGTTCCATATGTAAATATCAAATAATTTCCCATAAGTTAATAATACACTACCTTCCTTCTTTAAAGTTATATATAATGCTTGAGCATTCATATCATTTTATTCAATTCTTTATTGAAATAAAGAAAGGGGGCAAGCTGCAGTTATGCGCTACAGCTTGCTTTTAAAGTTTGAATGTCATTATAGACAAGCACCTTTTTATCAATTAAAGCTTCAACTAATTTATCAAGTAATTCTTTATTTTCAATGATAATTGTTTTAGCTTTTTGATAATATTTTTCCATTTCAGAAGATACTAACTTTTGTTTGCTTTGTAATAAATCATTGCCTTCGTTTCTTGTACAAACACCTTCAAAATATTGAAAGCCATAGCAACAATAATCATCAACAAATCTAGTAACGATATCAAACGCCCTATGTAAATCATTGTTAGAACCAACATCATTTTTTCCTAGAACTACTTCAGTAGCTGCTTTG
>CAMKTV010000064.1 GCA_946415785.1 uncultured Solobacterium sp. | reverse complement strand
TTGTACTCATAATCGTATTTTAGCATATATTGAAAAAAGAACTTTAAATTAAATATAATAGAATTATGATCATACCTGAAGAGTATTTTATATTTGTGAATATCGCGGTAATCTTAATATACGTAGTATTAGGGATTGTCGCATATAAAAATGGCTTATTGTATCAATTAATTTCATTGATTTTTAATGGCCTGTCTTTAGTTGCGGCCTGGTTTTTAGGCCCGATTTTGGCTAAATTAATTCCATTAGTTAAGATGGACAACTCCAATGGACTAATTGATTTTTCTCCATATATTAATTCTTTAATTTATATGGTCATTGTCTTTATTGCCTTAAGAATAATCTATTTAATAATAAAACCAGCCTTTAAGAAAGTTTCAGACATTCCAATTTTAGGCGGAATCAACAAAATAGGTGGCTTCCTAATTGGTTTAATTAATGCGACTATTATTGTTGTATTGTTGTCTTTATTATTAAATACAAAAATTATTTCTAATGGACAAGAAATTAAAGAGAAGACTATCTTAAAATATGGTGACACAATTACTGATTACGCCTTGAAATTAAGTGTTGAACATTTGAATATTGAAAACTTTAAAAACAAGATTGAAGATTTTGATGTTGATGAATATCGCCAACAGTTTATTGAATGGTTAATTGAACAAGGAATCATTAATGAATAATTACAATTCAATAGATTTTAATAAGATTAAAGAATTAGTTTTAGAATACTGTTCGATAGAAGATTCTAAAACTTTTATTTTTGATGAAGAAGTTTGTTTCAATCCCTTGGTTATAAGAAAGAAAATAAAAGAGACATCAGAAGCATTAAAATTATTAAAAGATGATTTCTATTTATCTTTCGATGGAATAGAAAATATTAATGATTTATTCATAAAAGCTAAAAAAGATTTAGTTTTAAATAGTTTTGAATTTTCTAAAATTTTAATATTTCATAATCACTGTAAGAGAATACAGAATAAGATGAATGCAATTGATAACGAGTTATCGATAAAAGATTATTCGGATTCAATTAATATTAATGATGAATTAGCTAAAAGAATTGAAAAAGTTGTTGATGCAAATGGAAACATCAAAGAAGATGCTTCTGATAGATTATATTCGATAAATAGATCCATTAATCATAACCTTGATTCAATCAATAAAGCTAGTACACAGTTTATTAATGCCAATTCATCTTATCTGCAAGAAAACAATGTCTTTTCGCGAAATAATCGTACAACCTTTTTATTAAAAAATACAGCTAAAAATAAATTCAAGGGCTATCAATACGGAAATAGTTCTAGTGGTCTAGCGACATATGTAGAACCTGAACAATTTGTGGAATTGAATAATAGACAAAACGAACTTGAAAATGAAAGAATTGAAGAAGTAAATCGTATCTTAAAAGAACTCACATATTATGTCTGTTTAAATAGTGATAATTATATTTTGAATTTTGAGTCATTAATTAAACTAGATGTCGTATTTGCGAAAGCTAAATTTGGCTATTATAAAAATGGTATTATAAGTGAAATAAATAATGATAATTATTTATTATTAAAAGATGTTATCCATCCTTTAATTGATGAAAAAGTAGTTATATCTAATACTTATGAATTAAACAATGATTATCAAGGCATTGTCATATCAGGGACAAATACCGGCGGTAAAACAGTCGGCTTAAAACTAATTGGTTTAAGCGTTCTAATGTCTTATTTAGGTATTCCTGTTTTAGCTCAAAAAGCTAATATTCCTTTATATGATAACATCTATGTCGATATTGATGACAACCAATCAATCACTAATGCATTATCAACTTTTAGTGCACACATTTCTAATATCAATGATATTTTAAATAATGCCAATGAAAGATCGTTAATACTAATTGATGAACTGATTTCAGGAACAGATCCAAAAGAAGCTCAAGCGATTTCTTTAGCCATCTTAGAAGAAATATTAAAGATAAAAAGTAAATTCATTATTACCACTCATTATGATGCTATTAAAGAATTTTCATTTAAAAATCCTTTAATCTTATTAAGCTCAGTTGGCTTTAATCTAGATGAATTAAAACCTACATATAAATATATTGAGAATTCTATCGGTGTTTCAAATGCCATTGAAATTGCGAATAGATATTTTGATTCTAAAGAAATAATTGAAAATGCCAAGAATTATTTAAATTTTAATAAGACAAAAGAAGATGAATTATTAGAGAAATTAGCTTTAAAAATTAAAGAAAATGACAATCTTAAAGAAGAATTAGAAAATCAAATTAATGATAATAATCGACTTAATGAAGAATTGAATATTAAACTAAATAATTTTAATAATGAAAAAGAAAGATTATTTGAGCAGTATAAGAAAGAATTAGAAGAATATCTTGTTGAACAAAAGAATATCTTTAAAAATAAGTTAGAGAATATTAAAAATAAAAATAGTGTAAAAGAAAGCATTAAAATAATTGACGAGATTGTCATTAAAGAAAAAGAAAAAGAAGAATTAAAGCTTAATGATTATGTGAAGATTAATGACTCTTCACAAAGTGGTAAGATTATTGAACTAAATGGTGAAAATGTAAAAATAGATATTAATGGTTTAATCATTAAAACAAGAATCAACAATATCACCAAGATTAATAAACAAGAAAAGAAAGAATATAAACCAAGAGAAAGAATGAATAGAGTTTCAAGTGAATTAAATCTTGTCGGTGAAAGAGTTGACGATGCTTTAGCTAAGATGGATGCTTATTTAGATAGCGCTTATGGTTCTAATATGGAAAGTGTCAAAATCATTCACGGCTTTGGCACCGGACAATTAAGGAGCGCTATCAGAGAACACCTAAAAAAGAATAAGATTGTCAAAACTTTTGGCAATGGCGATATCTATGATGGTGGCTCAAATGTCACAATAGTTAAATTCAAATAATGGAAATAAAAGATAAATTAAAAACATTACCTAAAAAACCTGGCTGTTATTTAATGAAAGATAAAGATGGCAAGGTTATTTATGTAGGCAAAGCCATAGTATTAAAGAATAGAGTTAATTCTTATTTTCGTGGCGCCCATGATTATAAAACCTCTAAACTTGTTTCCAATATCAAAGACTTTGATTATATTGTTACTAAAAACGAAAAAGAAGCATTGATATTAGAATATAACTTAATTAAAGAACATAATCCATATTTCAATATTGTCTTTAAAGATGATAAGTCTTATCCATATATACTACTTAGAAATGATGAATATCCATATGTTGAAGTTATTAGATTAAAGAAAAGGTCTAAAAAGGTAGATGGCCGATTATTTGGGCCATATCCTGATGTGGGCGCTGCTAGGAACATGGTTGATATTATTAATAAGTTATATCCAACCAGAAAATGTAATCCAATTAAAAAAGAATTATGTCTTTATTATCATATTGGGACTTGTTTAGGGTATTGCAAATATGAAGTTGACAAAGATAAATGTGAAAAAATGAAAAAAGAAATCATTTCCTTTTTATCAGGCAACACAGGCAGCGTTCTGAATACTTTAAAAACAAATATGCAAAAAGCAACTGAAAAATTAGAATTTGAAAGAGCTGCTGAATATCGAGATTTAATCAATGATATTAAGATTACGACATCTAAACAAGCTGTAGAAATAAACAAAAAAGAATCATTTGATGTCTTCAATTATGATGTCTTAGATGGAATGATTGCGATAACTGGCTTGTTTATCAGAAATGGTTTGTTGCTTGGTGGTGATAAATTCATTGATTATTTAGTTGGCGACAGCGAGAACTTTGTATCATCATATATTTATCAATTCTATCAGATTAACCCAAAACCAAAATCTATCTATTTGCCTGATGAATTAGTGCCATATTTAGATGGTTTAGAAAATACCGAAATATTAACGGTCTCTAAAGGCAAGAAGAATCATCTTTTAAAACAAGCCAAAGATAATGCCTATGAAACATTAAGACAAAACAAAGATGTCATTGTCGGCAAAAATGAATATTATAATTCAATTAATCAAGAATTAGAGAAAATTTTCAATAAAAAGATTAATCGCATTGAATTATTCGATAATTCGCATACTGCTGGCTCAAATACAGTTGCAGCCATGGTTGTCTATAAGAATT
>CAMKTV010000063.1 GCA_946415785.1 uncultured Solobacterium sp. | reverse complement strand
GGACATTTTATTGATTTTGAGAGTTTTAATATGACTGATACTTTTTCGCCATGGATTGAAAATGGTGAATGCATCGTCTTTTCAATTGATACCATTGATATTGAAACATGGAGCGATAGAAATGGTGATCCATATTATCGCATTAGACATCATGAAGAATGGATTAATTATATTACCAGAGAAGTTGTCCCATTTATAAGAGAATATGTCAATGAAAAAAATGGTTGGGAAGGTTATCCTGGCATTATGACATTCGGTTGTTCAATGGGGGCTACCCATGCGTTAAATCTATATTTACGTTTCCCTGATTTATTTGATCGTTGTCTAGCATTAAGTGGAATATATAACGCTTCTTTCTTTTTAAATGACTATATGGATGAAGTTGTTTATCAAAATTCAATCACTGACTATTTAGCCAATATGTCGTATGATCATCCTTTCATTGAACGCTACAACAATAATAAAGCTGTAGTCTGCGTTGGTAAGGGGGCTTGGGAAGAACCTTGGAGCACACATTATGTGGATGAACGTTTTCATAATTTAGGTATCAATGTTTGGGTTGATTATTGGGGTGATGATGTCAATCATGATTGGCCTTGGTGGCATAAACAGGTCCCATATTTCTTACCATATTTATTAGGAGATTAACATGAAAAATTTTATTTATTTATCACCAAACTTTCCTGAGAATCATTGGAATTTCTGCCATCATTTAAAATTAAATGGTTTAAATGTTTTAGGCATTGGCGATGCTCCATATGATAATCTAAGCAATGAATTAAAGAATTCCTTAAATGAATATTATAAAGTATCATCTTTAGAGAATTATGACGAAGTATATAGAGCAGTTGCCTATTTTATTTCTAAATATGGACGCATTGATTATCTTGAATCAAATAATGAATATTGGTTAGAAAGAGACGCCCACCTTCGTGATGATTTTAATATTAATAGTGGTTTTCATGTTAAAGACATGGATGATATGAAATATAAATCAAAAATGAAAGCCAATTATGAAAAAGTTAATATACCAGTTGCCAGATATCATTTAGTAGATAATTATGAAAATTGTAAGAAATTTATTGAAGAAGTAGGCTATCCTGTGGTAGTTAAACCTGATAATGGAGTTGGCGCTTCTGATACACATAAAATTAAAAATGAAGAAGATTTGCTTAAATTCTTTAACAATAAAATGGATATTTTATATATCATGGAAGAATTTATTGCGGGTGAAGTATGCACATATGATGCCATTATTAATTCTAAGAGCGAGCCAATCTTTGAGAATGGCAATGTCACAATTGCTAATCTAATGGAAACTGTTAGTGAAAATGGCAATTCTGCTTTCTATGAAAGAAGTATCTTGCCTCCACAATTAATTGAATATGGTAGAGCCGTAGTAAAGGCATTTAATGTTCGTTCAAGAATGGTACATTTTGAATTCTTTAGACTTACTAAGGACCAGCATATAGGCAAAAAGGATGACATTGTAGCTTTAGAAGTAAATATGCGTCCAAGTGGAGGTATTTCTCCTACAATGATGAACTGGGCTAATGGCACTGATGTCTATAAAATATGGGCTGATATGATAGCCTTTGATTCAAGTGAAAAAGAATGTGTCAATAAAGAAGTCTGTGTCTTCGCTTCTAGAAGAGATGGCAGAATTTTTAAATTAAGCCCAGAAGAAGTAAGAGAAAAATATGGTCCATCTTTAAAACAGGAAGGGCGTGTTGAAGAAGCTTTATCTGGAGCTATGGCTAATTATATGTTTATCGCTAACTTTAAAACAGAAGAAGAAGCCAGATCTTTCGCACATGATGTTTTAGAAGAAATAAATTAATAATTGTATAATTAAGACATGCTAGAGATATATGATCTTACAAAAAAGAAATTATTAAAAAAATATTATTCAGATATTAAAAAATATTATTTAAAAACTTTAAAGACTTTAGAAATGGAAGATGCTTTTGAATTGTCTTTAATAATTGTTGGAAAAACAAAAATCAGAACTATCAATAGAGAATATCGCAATAAAGATGTCGCTACTGATGTCATCAGTTTTGCGAATATTGATTCCCTTGATTATGATTATCTATCGCAAGAAATAAATCTTGGTGATATTTTTATTAATGTTGATCGAGTATTATCACAAGCTAAAAAATATAAACATTCTGTAAAAAGAGAATTCATCTTCTTATTTGTCCATGGCCTATTACATCTGTTTGGTTATGATCATATGAATAAAGAGGATGAAAAAATCATGTTTTCTTTACAAGAAAAAATTGTTGGGAATTTAAAATGAAAAAATTTAAAGATGCCTTTAATGGCCTAAAATTAGCGTTAAAAGAAAAATCAGTTATCATTCAGGTAATACTTGGAATATGTGCGATAATTGGCGGTTTTATTATTCGTTTAGATATCTATGAGTGGTTAGCTTTTATTATTTGTATAGCTTTAGTAATTAGCTTAGAAATTGTAAATAGTGTCATCGAAAAAATATGTGATTTATATAGCCAAGAATATGATGAAAGAATTAAGAAGATAAAAGATATGTCAAGTGCTTTTGTATTAGTTGCCAGCATATTCGCTCTAATCGTTTGTATATTAGTAACAATAAGGAGATTCATATGAACAAGAACGAATTAATCAAGAAGGCTTTTGAAGGTATGAGAAATGCTTATGCACCATATTCAAATTATCATGTGGGCGCATGTGTATTAACGAAAGATGGACATTATTTTTTAGGTGCCAATATTGAAAATGCCGCCTATCCAGTTGGCGTATGTGGAGAAAGAGTGGCAATATTTTCTGCCTATGCCAATGGCTATAAAAAAGATGATATTGAAGCGATAGCGATTGTTTCTGATGGGGAAAGAATTGGCACACCATGTGGTATGTGTAGACAGGTATTAAGTGAACTATTAAACAAAGACACGCCAATCATTCTGACAAATGGAAAAGATGAAATGATCACAAACATTTGTGAACTGTTACCATATAATTTTTCAAGCGAGGATTTAGATTAATGTTATCAGGTTTTGTGGCTATTATTGGTAAGCCTAATGCAGGCAAGAGCACTTTAATAAATGCTTTATTAAACAAGAAAATTGCCATTACAACACATAAGGCACAGACAACCAGAAATTCTATTCTAGGTATTTTAAATGAAGAAGAATTACAGATTGTCTTCATTGATACACCTGGTATTCATGAGGCAAAGACCTATTTAGGTGCTTATATGAATAAAGCAGCTTATGCCAGTGCTGATGGTGCTGATATTATCTATTATGTGATTGATAGCCACAGTGGTTTAAACAATGATGATAAACAGGTATTAGAAAAATTATTCTCTTATGATATTCCCATCTTTGCGATATTTAACAAGATTGACGAAATAAGCAATGACCGCTTAATTGAAAGATGTACTTATGCTGCCAAAAATTATGACTTTAAAGAGATCATCCCGATTAGCGCATTAAATAAAGATAATCTGGATGAATTGTTAAAGACCACCAAGAATTATTTAAAAGATGGCGTACTTTATTTTCCAAGTGATACAAGTGATGTGACAACATTAGAATTTAAAATAAGTGAAATCATCAGAGAAAAAATCATTCTCAATACTTTACAAGAAGTTCCTCATTTAACAGCTGTAACAATTGATGAATATAAAGAAAAAGGAAATAAAGCCTTTATTGAAGCCAGCATCATCGTCAATAAACAATCACACAAAGGCATTATCATTGGTAAACAGGGAAGTATGCTAAAAAAGATCAATATGGCATCAAGTAAAGAATTAAAAGAACTGTTAGGTAAAAAAGTCATATTATCACTTTATGTAAAGGTTGAAGAAGACTGGTTAAATAAAGAAAAGAAATTATTTGATTTGGGCTATTTTAACGAGAAATAATAATGAATGATAAAGTTAAAGCACTTGTCTTAAATATTATTGATTATAAAGAAAACGATTTGCTTTTGCAGGTAATAAGCGACGACAAAGGCTTTTTATCATTAATTGTAAAGGGTGGTAAAAAGATTGCTGCTAAACGTCATTTTTCTATTTTATGTGCCTATGAATTTATCATTGATTATAAAGATAATAAAACAATTTATAGTATACATAATAGTAAACTAATAAATTCATATTATGAAGATAATAATTTAAAATTATTAGCTTTTAAAAACATCTTCATTGAATTATGTCTAAAAGCTAAAGAATTATATGACTTAGATATGTATAAGAATATTATCGAGACATATGAAAAGATGAATGAAGATAATATGTATCTGTTAGGTTCATTGTTTATCAGTTATTTATTAAATATCTTTGGTATTAGTCCTAATGTGGAAGGCTGTGTTGTTTGTGGCAATAAAAAAGTAATGGGGATTTCTAAT
>CAMKTV010000062.1 GCA_946415785.1 uncultured Solobacterium sp. | reverse complement strand
CAGCACTAAAAAACGATAAATACTTTTTCATAAATCTCTATTTTTATAATTTAGGTTACCATAAGACGATTGATTCTATATATTGCGAAGAAGTAATTGAAGAGCTAGAAGAAAGAGAGGCCCTACCAGAAGTAAAAGAAACGAAGAAGAAAAGAGAAATAGTTGAATATAAAAAAATAAATGTAGAAGATTTGAAGGGTATTTTGTATGATATTAAGATAACTGTCCAAATAATGAAGGTTGAAGAACGTGGCAGGGGCAAGAATCTTAGAATTTATTTTTATGTCAGAGATAATACCGATGCATGTATTTCTAAATTTAAAAAGAATATATTTAAAAATCAGATTGTTAATAAGATCAAGCCTTTACAATGGGTAGAATTATATGGAAATTATGTATTTGATGAATACGCTAATGAATTCTACTTTAGTCCAAAAAAAATTGAATTTATAGATGATCCTTATCCACTTATAGATGATGAAATTGAAAAAAGAGTTGAATTACATGCTCATTCTAAATACAGCGAAATGGATGGTGTTTCTTCTCCATATGATTTAGTAAAAGCAGCTAATGAAATGGGACATAGGGCTATTGCATTAACAGATCATTTGTGTGTCCAGGGCTTCCACGAATTATTTGAAGCAAGCAAATCTCTTAATCCAGAAGCTGATTTTAAGGCGATTTATGGATGTGAATTAAATATGGTATATCCACATCTTAATATTGTCTATAACTGTAAAGACTGTAAATTAATTGAACAAGAATATGTTGCATTTGACTTAGAAACAACAGGCCTTTCTAATGAATATGATTCTATAATTGAATTTGGTGCAGTTATTATCTATAAAGGCGAAATAAAAGAAAGAAAAGATTTCTTTATTAAACCACCAATAGAATTAAGTGAAAAGACTAAAGAACTTACACATATCAGTGAAAATGATCTAAAAGATGCTAAACCATTTAAAGATGTTAAAGATGATATTCTTGGCTTTATTAAAGATAGAATACTTGTTGCACACAATGCATCATTTGACTTTGGCTTCTTAAATTCTGAACTTAAGAGGATAGGTGAAAAACCATTAAAGAATTCTGTTATTGATACATTGGATTTATCTAGATCTTTATTTAAAGATCGTCGTAACTATAAATTAGGTAATATCGCTAAACAATATAACGTTGACTACAATGATGAAGATGCCCATAGAGCTGATTATGATGCGGAAGTGCTAGCTTGTATTTTTAATTTGATGCTTAAAGACCTATATAAACAGGGCATCAATACTTTACAGGCTTTAAACGATTTCCAAGATGAAGAAGCCTTTGTTAAAAACAGAGCTTTCCATACAACTGTATTATGTAAAAACCAAGAGGGCTTGAAAGATTTATATAAGATTATTTCTACTTCGCATATTGATAATTTGGCTGTCTTTGGTAAAGCCAATACAAAAAGCGGAGAAGAATCTGAATATATAGCCGAGCCAAGAATTTTCAAAGAGAATTTAAATAAATATCGTAAAAATTTATTAATTGGCTCTGCTTGTTACAATGGTGAAGTATTTGAAACTGCATCTACATTATCAAAAGAAAAATTAGCAGAAGTTATTTCTTTCTACGACTATATTGAAGTTCAACCTTTAGAAAACTATCGCTTTTTATATGAAGATAAAAAATCATTTACTAAAGAAAGACTTCAATCATATTTAAAAGACATTATTGATGAAGCTCTTAAACAGAATAAAATTGTTATCGCAACAGGTGATATCCATTATGTAAAGAAGGAACAAAAACTTCTAAGAGAAGTCTATGTTAATGCTCCTGGACTTGGTGGTTCACACCATCCATTATATTTATTCAAAGAAGAAGCACGTTCTAAGCAAAATATTCCTGATCAACATTTTTTTAATACCAAAGAAATGTTGGACTCTTTTAGCTGGCTAAAAGATGAAAATTTAATCAATGATATTGTTGTTAAAAATCCTAATAAGATTGTTGATATGATTGATAAGATTAAGCCATTTGATAAAGTTCTTCATCCACCAAAAGTATTAGATGCTATTAAAGTTGCTCATGATTGTTCGATTTATGAAGAACCATTCTTAGATAGTAATGAAATAATCAGTGCTGATGAATATCTTGAAAGACTTGTGTGGTATAAGGCACATAAAGAATTTGGGGCAAAGATTCCTTCTATTATTGAAGAAAGAATTAATAAAGAATTAAATGGTATTATTTCTAATGGTTATGGCGTTATTTATTATACATGTCATTTATTGGTTAAACGTTCAAATGATGAAGGTTACATTGTAGGTTCACGTGGTTCAGTTGGTTCAAGCTATGTTGCAACTTTATCTGGAATAACCGAAGTAAACCCGTTACCTCCTTATTATTTGTGCCCAAAATGTCATCATTTTGAATTTATTGAAAATGCATTATCTGGTTATGATGTTGAAGATAAACCTTGTCCAGAATGTGGTTCTATTATTAAAGGTGAAGGACAAAACATTCCTTTTGAAACATTTATGGGATTTAAAGGCGATAAAATACCAGATATTGATTTAAATTTCTCTGGTGAATATCAGCCTAAGGCACACTTGTTTACACGTGAAATCTTTGGTGAGAAGAACGTATTTAGAGCTGGTACTGTTTCAAAAGTAAAAGAAAAGACCGCTTTTGGTTACTTAAACAGATATCTAGAAACTAAAAAGTTACCAAACATATCTGAAAATAGGGCGCTAAAACAGGCAATTGCGACTGATTTAACTGGTGTAAAAAGAACCACTGGTCAACATGCTGGTGGTATTGTTGTTTTGCCTGATGATATGGAAATTGAAGAAATTACACCAATTCAATATCCTGCTAATGATAAAGAAGCATCTTGGTATTCAACCCATTATGAATATCACTACTACAATGATAATTTATTAAAATTTGATATTCTAGGACATGTCGATCCTACTGCTATGCGTATGTTGTCTCAATTAAGTGGTGTAGATGTAAAAACTATTCCTTTAAATGATCCTGAAGTTATATCTATCTTCTATTCAACAAGAGCATTAAAGATTAAAAATCCTGAATATCATGAAGAAACTGGAGCCTGTGGTATACCAGAATTTGGTACTGCTAATACAAGAAGAGTATTAGAAGAAACTAGACCTAAAACTTTCTCCGAATTAGTGCAAATATCTGGTTTGACTCATGGTACAAATGTATGGTCAGATAATGCTCAAGAATTAATTAAGAAGGGCGTTAAACTACAAGATGTTATAGGATGTAGAG
Source organism: uncultured Solobacterium sp. (assembly GCA_946415785.1). Taxonomy (GTDB): domain Bacteria; phylum Bacillota_I; class Bacilli_A; order Erysipelotrichales; family Erysipelotrichaceae; genus Colivicinus. The sequence continues at coordinate 1,490 of CAMKTV010000062.1, read as the reverse complement.
ATGATATTATGGGTACTTTGATGTCTTATGGCATTGAACCTTTAAGTGCTTTCAACATAATGGAAGCTGTAAGAAAAGGAAAAGTTGCAACAGGCGAATGTGATAAATGGAATGAATATGAAAAGATTTTGAATGAACATAAAGTTCCTAAATGGTATATCGAATCATGTACTAAGATAAGATACATGTTCCCAAAAGCCCATGCCGTAGCATATTGTATTATGGCTGTTAGAGTTGCCTGGTTTAAGGTATATAGACCTGCATGTTATTATGCATCATATCTATCTTTAAGATGTGATGCTTATGAACTTGAAACAATGATTAAAGATATAAATGGTATTGTTTCTAGACTTAACGAACTACAAGCCAAAGCTACTGATATAAAACAAAGAACCACTGATAAAGAAGATGCTATTTTAAGTACATTAGAAATATGTTATGAAATGGCTTCTAGAGGTTTCCGCATTTCAAATTTAAACCTTAATGAATCATTAGCTACCGAATTTAAGATCAATCCTAAAGATGAACATGAATTGATTCCACCATTTTCAATTTTAGATGGTTTAGGTGAAAACGTTGCCAGAAGTATTGTAGAGGCAAGGAATGAATGCCCATTCTTACATAAAGAAGATCTAATGAAAAGAACTCTGCTATCTAATACTTTATTAGCTAAGTTTGAAGAATTGCATGTTTTAGATGGCTTAGAAGAATCTAGCCAAATATCTTTATTCTAATATTTGTTTTAATTGACTAAAATAATGTAAAATTGAGTGGTATGGATTTTTATTTGATTTGTTTGCTAGGATTAGTATTATCATTTTGTTCAGTATTTTTAATAATGATTCCTTATATTGATATACTCAAACAACATAATATTAATCAAGAAGTATCTGAATATGCTTTAGATGAATATAAAGCAAAAGCAAAAACGCCAATTATGGGCGGCCTTTTATTTGTAATATTTCCTATATGTATATTTTTAATTTTAAGATTTAATGCTTTAAATAATGCAGAAATATTAATTGTTTTATTATCTTTCTTTTCTTATTGTTTAATTGGTTTTTTAGATGACATTTTGATTATTATAAGAAAAGATAACAAAGGATTAAGCCCAAAATTAAAATTATTCCTCGAATTCATATTTATTTCTTTGATACTTTTCGTATTTAAAGATTCTCTATCTTATCAAATATACCTTCCAATTATTAAAATTAACTTAACATTAGACTGGTATTATTTCTTACCAATAATTATTTTGATGTATCTAGGTGAAGCTAATGCGGTTAATTTTACTGACGGAATGGATGGGCTGTGTGCTGGCGTGTCTTTAATTGGTCTTATTGGCTTTTCAGTTTTATTGTTCTTACAAAAAAAATATGATTTATTAATTTTAATAATTTGTATAATTGGAGGCATATTAGCTTATTTGAGATATAACCGTTTTCCAGCTAAGATATTTATGGGTGATACTGGTTCGTTGGCTTTAGGTG
>CAMKTV010000061.1 GCA_946415785.1 uncultured Solobacterium sp. | reverse complement strand
ACCCCGTTTATATATTTATAAGCATCATCATCACAATATTCTTTAGCGATATTGATTGCTTCATCAATTACAATTTTTTTATTATTTAATTCTGTTTTTATCTCGGCATAACTTTCTAAAAGAATGGCCTGATCAACATAATTTAATCGATCAAAAGACCATTTATTTAAATGTTCATTAATATCTTTAATATATTCATCTTCATGAATAATTAAATCTTCTTCAATTATGTTTATAAAATCTTCTTGATTCTCAAAGTTATCAGAAAAAGAAACTTTTAAGTCCTTATTTAATAATAAATGCTGATAAAGAGCGAAGACAATTTGCACCCTAACTTCATGGCGATTCATATAATAATTATACAACATAATGTATAATAAAATAATGGGAAAAAAGCCGTATATTAAAAGATTTTTTGGACATCTTAAAACTATTACAAGACATAAATTTGAAGTAACAAAATTATGTTTTAAATGTGGTTTATATAAACAAGGTATCTTACATGATTTGTCTAAATTATCACCAATCGAATTTTTTTCAGGTGTTAAATATTATCAGGGTTTTCGTTCGCCAATTGACGCTGAAAGAGAAGATATTGGCTATTCTTTAGGTTGGCTTCACCATAAAGGCAAAAATAAACACCATTACGAATATTGGCTAGATAAAGATTATAAGAACTTAATTAATGTATGTATTGATATGCCAATGAATTATATGCTTGAATCTGTATGTGATAAGATTGCTGCCAGCAAGATTTATAACAAGAATTATACTAACTCTTCTCCATATGAATTCTTTGAAAAAGGTAAAGATAAAATCTTTATGGGAGAAGAAAATGCCAGAAGATTAAGATTATTATTAGAATATTTAAAAGACAACGGCGAAGAAAAAGCTCTTAAATATTATAAGAGCTTATACAAGGAATGGAAAAGAAATAAGGATTTTAATATTTAGTCTTTTCTTTTTAATGATAATTCAATACTAAATGGTAGTTGTTCATAAGTAACACCTGCTTTATCAAATAAGGCTTTTGATACAACATTGCCATCAGTACCGTTATATTTATCAGATTCATAATATATTTTTTTGATACCTGCTTGAATGATTGCTTTAGCACATTCATTACACGGGAACAAAGAGACAAATAATGTAGTATTCTTTAAAGAACGTGGCGAATTTAAAATGGCATTCAATTCTGCATGCACAACATAAGCATATTTTGTTTCTTTAAAACCACCTTCTCTGCCCCAAGGCATATCTTCATCATTACAACCTCTAGGCATGCCGTTATAACCGATAGAAACGACTTTATTATCTTCATCAACAATACAAGCACCAACTTGTGTATTAGGGTCTTTAGATCTTAAAGCACTTAAATGTGCTAAGCCCATAAAATATTCTTCCCAACTAATTATCATTTTCGCCTCCTATATCATTTGTATAAATGTAATATAATTTATTCTTTAAATCTAATGCTTTATCGTTTTTGCCTAAACCTTCATATATATTTAATACTTCATTATCGGTTGCAATATAATATGGCTTAATGTAGAAGTCCATTTTATATTTCACAAACATACCAATTAATAATAAGAAGACAACAGGTAGAATATAATAATTTGTCTTATCATCTTCAAAGATATAGAAACATAATAAACCAATAATTGCTCCACCTAAATGTCCTTGCCAAGAAACACCTGGTAAGAAATTGATGGCAATATTAATAAAAATAGTCGGTAGTAAAGATGTTATATTAACCATTCTTTTGCTCATAAAATAAATTATGAAATAGATAAACAGGGCATAGATGCCACCTGACATGCCAATAGCTAAGGAATTGCCTAATAATACCCCATGAACTAAAGCGGCTGATAAAACACCAATAAAATAGATGAATAGGAATTTAATATGACCAAGTCTTGACTCTAAAATAGAGCCGATAATATATAAAGATAGACAATTAGATATTAAATGTAACAATGAACCATGAAGAAAACTATGAGTAATAAGACGCCAATATTGTCCTAAACCTAAGGTAAATATCTTATAATCAGCGCCCAAATAAATCAAAGATGCCGAATCAGAATACTTAAGAGAAAATAGATTTGAAATAATAAACATTATTACCGCAATAATAATAAGCCCTAAAACAACTACCTTAGAGCCAAATTGTTTCTTTAATAATTGTTTCTTATTTTTCGATAATAATTTTAATTTTCTAGTTGTAATATTAATACTTTCAAGCAAATCTTTAATTTCTAATTCAGTATCTTTTACGTTATGAACAACATTATAGATACCTGGGAAAATATTATTTAATTCTTTGCCACTATGATAATCTTCTTCTATTACTACAACATCAAAATCATAATTAGAATAAGCTTCTTCTAAGCCAATATGCAAATCTAAAAATTTAAGGTTTTCATTTTTAAATTCATTAGAAAATACTTGTTTAATCGTTTGAATTCGATTTATATCATTATTAGTATAAATTTGATTCTTTGGGGTAACTCTAATTATTTGAAAATATGGATTATCTTTATTCACGAGCCATAATTCATCTTGAAATTCTTTACCAAAAAATGAAAAAGAAACATAAGAATGATTACTTAAGAAGAAATTATATAGTTGATATGTTTTGCATAATTGAATTCTATTCATTTTATCCTCTAGTCTTATTAATATATTCTTTCATATATTCTGGCATGTCAACCTTAAATTCGACTCTTTTATTATATCTAGGATGTATAAAACTTAAATAATAAGCATGTAAATATTGACCACTTTGATCAATTATTGGGCCGTTATATTTAGCATCATTTATTACTGGATGCTTAATAAAAGACATATGGACCCTAATTTGATGAGTTCTACCTGTAAGTAAATTAACATCTAATAATGAACAATTGGGAAATCTTTCGATTACTTTAAACTCAGATATTGCCTCTTTGGAATTTATATTTGTAACACACATTTTTTGACGATCATTTTTATCCCTGCCTATTGGTGCATCAATAACTCCTTCATCATTTTCAACAACACCTTTAACTAAACAGTAGTATTTTCTAAAGCAGGTCTTATCTTTTAATTGTTCTGCTAACTTAATATGGGTAGCATTATTTTTGGCAACCACCAATAAACCACTAGTATCTTTATCAATTCTGTGAACAATACCTGGTCTAAAATAGCCATTAATATCAGATAATTCTTTATTGTAATAAATCAAAGCATTTACTAATGTATTATCCCAATTGCCAAGAGCTGGATGGACAACTAAACCTTTTTGTTTATTGATGACTAAAAGATCTTCATCTTCATAAATAATTTCTAAAGGTATATTAGTGGCAACTAAATCAGAAATGACATTTTCTTCGTAATAAATCTCTATACTATCATCAAGTTGAGTTTTATATGAATTCTTAGTTTTTTTATTATTGACTAAAACCTTATCTTCTTTGATTAATTTTTGAATATTTGTGCGAGATAAAGGTGTATTGTTTGCCAAAAAAGAATCAATACGCAAATCAATATTATCGCCATCAACTATCAAATTAAGCTTTGGCATGTTTTGACTCCCTCAAAACAGTTATTAGATATAAAAACACGCCAATAGTTAAACAGATATCCGCAAAATTAAATATTGGAAAGTCCCAACCAAAGAAATTAAAATCTAAAAAATCAATTACATAAACATGTGTCAAACGATCAATAAAATTACCAATTGTTCCACCAATCATTAAAACAATGGCACATCTTTCTAGTATCTGCCCCTTTTTTGTCTTTAACAGTAAAAAAACAAACAATGCTAAACAAATAGGTGTAATTATATAGAATGTTGTGGTAGCATTTTGCATAATTGAAAAACCAGCTCCATAGTTTTGAACATAAGTAAAACTAAAGAAATCCTCAATCACTTCAACAGAACTGTTTAGGGTCAAATGACTAACTGCTAAAGATTTTGTGAATTGGTCAATAAATATAAGACTAGAAACAAAAAATAAATATATTAGATAAAGCATAAATATATTATATATTATTAAAAAAATGCTTTAGGCATTTTCTTGAAGATATTTTTCTAAAGCAATCGCAATTTGATCAGGACAAGATGTATCTTTAAAACCGCATTTAATTCCTTTAATCTTTTCGATGACATCTTCAACCTTCATGCCAACCAAAAGAGATGAAATACCTTTTAAATTGCCATTACATCCACCAACTACTGATAAAGATTTGATAACACCACCTTCAATCTCGAAATTAAATTGTCTTGAACAAACTCCACTTGGATTATAAATATAATTCATTCTCTAACTCCTTTATTACATTCTATAATAAATATATACATATACAAGTAATATGATTGAAACACTTATTGACTTTAAGTAGAATAATAAAGAGGTGTGTTTATGAAAAAAGTACGTACAAGATTCGCTCCATCCCCTACTGGCTATATGCATATAGGTAATCTAAGAACTGCCTTATATGCTTATTTAGTAGCTAAAAAAGATGATGGAGACTTTATATTAAGAATAGAAGATACTGACCAAAACAGATTGGTTGAAGGCGCTACAGACATTATTTACAATACTTTAAGAGATTGTAAGCTTAAACATGATGAAGGACCTGATAAAGGTGGTGATTTTGGTCCTTATGTACAATCAGAAAGAATGCAAAAAGGTATTTATAAAGATTATGCTTTAAGGCTTGTTGAAAGTGGACATGCCCATTATTGCTTCTGTAAAGAAGACGATATTGAAAAGCAAAGACAAAGTGCTGAAAATAAGAATGATGCTCATTTCTATAAAGACCCATGTAACAATCTTTCTAAAGAAGAAATTGAAACAAAACTCAATAATGGCGAAGAATATGTAATCAGACAAAACATCAATCCTAACGGAACTACAACATTTGATGATGAAGTATATGGTTCTATTACAGTAAATAATAATGAATTAGATGAAATGATTCTTTTAAAATCTGATGGCTTCCCTACTTACAATTTCGCCAATGTAATTGATGATCATCTTATGAATATTACTGATGTAGTAAGAGGAAATGAATATCTATCTTCTGCACCTAAATATAATCTGATATATGAAGCATTTGCTTGGGATATACCTAGATATATACATTGTCCTCCTGTAATGAAAGATGAACACAATAAGCTTTCTAAAAGAAATGGAGATGCA
>CAMKTV010000060.1 GCA_946415785.1 uncultured Solobacterium sp. | reverse complement strand
GAAAAGCAGATGATGCGGAAATAAATGTACCAGACAGCTATCTAGGCTATAGTGAAGCTGACTTTGTAAGAAATATTGAAGAATTAGGCTTAAAGGCTTCAAAACAAACTCAAACATATAAGAGTAGTAAATATAAAACTGGAACCATTTATGCTTATGATTCAACTAGTGATGGAATTAGGTTCAAAAAAGGCGATATTGTAAAGTACTGGTTAGTAAAAAATGATGAACAATCTTCAGGAAATGATGAGGTAGTTGTGCCTGATATATATTTGGGCTATACCGAATCAAATTTTATCAGTGCTATTGAAGCCTTGGGTTTAAAAGCTTCAAAACAATCTAAAACATACTCGAGCAGTAAATATAAAACTGGAACTATTTACGCTTATGATTCAACAAGTGATGGAATTAAATTTAAAAAAGGTGATACAGTTAAATATTGGCTAGTTAAAAATAATGATCAATCTAACGAAATAATTGTTCCTGATACATATTTAGGATATAACGAATCAGACTTTATCAGTGCAATTCAAGGCTTAGGACTAAATGTTTCAAAACAAGCTCAAACATATAAGAGCAGTAAATACCAAACAGGCTGTATTTATTCTTATGATTCAACAAGTGATGGACTTAAATTCAAATTAGGCGATACAGTTAAATATTGGTTAGTTGATAATGGAGATTCTACAGATGATACTATCATTTTGTCTAGCCTTTTAGGCAAGGCGTATTCATATGCTCTAAATTATCTAAATAATAATGGCTTAAATGTAATTAAAGTTGAAGAATACTCTAGCACAGTCGCAAAAGATTATGTTATATATATGAGCCCTGGTGTTGGTAGTAGTGTTAAAAAAGGAAGCAGCGTAACCTTAACTGTTTCGAAAGGACCAGAGCCTGTGGCAACAGCTAGTATATTAGCACCTAATTTTATTATCAACAGTTATTCAACAACTTCTTTTGAAGACACAAAGAATGGATTAATAACTTATTTTAGTGACCAAGGGTTCACTAATGTTTCATATGTAGGTATCTCTTCTACAAAGACTGTTGGACAAATTGAATCTGTATCTGTTAATGGCAATACTGGCTATAGTGCAGGGGATTATCCATTAAATACACCAATTGTTGTACAAATTGTAAGCACGAGATTAAATTAGGAATATAATAATTGCATGCAGTTAGTTAATAGATTTTTTAATCCACTCTTAAGATTAAAAAAAGAAGATATCAAAGGTGAATTACCACCTATAGAAGATTTATATAGAAAGACCATCAAATATGCCTGGCCATGTATTTTGGAAGCCGTTTCTGGTGCTTTAATCAGTGCTATTGATATGGCCATGGTAGGCTCTATTGGCAAAACTGCGATAAGTGCTGTTGGTATCTGCAGTCAGCCTACATTATTATGTCTAGTGCCAATCAATGCGATTGTAACAGCTGCTGTTGTCTTGATTGCCAGAAGAAAAGGTGAGAATAAACAGGAATCAGCTAATGATTATTTGAAAGTAGCTTTAATTCTTGGTTTGGCGTTCTCACTTTTGTTTTGTGGTTTGTTTTATATCTTTTCTAAAGAAACATTATTATTCGCAGGAGCGAACAGTGAATATCTAGATATAGCGAATGAATATTTTAGAATAAGATTATTCTCATTAACCTTATGTTCATTAGCTGCCATTATGTCTGGAGCCCAAAGAGGAGTAGGCAACACCAAGATTTCAATGATTTCTAATTTATCGGCAAATCTAGTGAATATCTTATTTAATGCTTTATTGATTAATGGTTTATTAGGTTTTCCTAAATTAGGTGTAAGAGGTGCTGCAATTGCGACAGCTATTGGCTATTGGGTAGCATTTATTATCGCCTTAATCAGTGTTTTAAGAAAAGATCGTTATCTTGTATTGAATTTTAAAAAGATTCCTCATTTCTTTTATAAATGTAAAAAGATCTTCTCAATCTTTAATTCTGTTTTCATTGAACAGTTTATTACACGATTTGGCTTTTTTGCCTATGCGATAATTGTCGCTAGACTAGGTACTGCTGAATTTGCAGCCCATCAAATATGTATTAATATTGTTTCCATCAATTTTGCCTTGGCTAATGGATTACAGGCTTCTAATACTGCTTTAGTGGGACAATCACTAGGAGCAAACAGAAGTGATTTAGCGATACTTCATTCATCTATTACCCAAAACATTGGTTTATTATTTGCCTTTATAAATGCCATCTTATTAATATTCTTCCCAAGAGAAATATGTATGATATATACAAATGATATTGATGTTATTAGTCTTACAAACATTCCGATGAAGATAATGTGTGTTGTTGTCTTTTGTCAGGCAATGCAGACAATTACAATTGCTGCTTTAAGAGGAGCAGGAGATGTTAAGTTTGTAACATTTATGATGTTGATATGTGTAGGCATTATTAGGCCGGGTCTATCATATGTCTTTGTTTATATTATGAATATGGGACTAATTGGCGCATGGCTTGGCTTATTAGTTGATCAATTCTCAAGATTTTTATATTCATATATTAGATTTAAAAGAGGTAAATGGGTTAACATAAAGGTGTAATATGTATTATTTAAGCAGACTCTTTCATATTGATTTTAAAAGAATGTTTACGACAATTAAAAAGATTTCTAAGCGTTCTAATAAATCATTTATCTATATCTTATTTGATATCATTGTCACTTCTTTTAAATATGGATCAGGATATATGGATTATTTCCAATTCTATTTTGAGAATCTTAGCTTTAAACAAAGATCAACTTATATCAATAGAAGTGTCAATAATAAATATTTTAAATTATTAAATAATAGAGATTATTTTCATATCTTTCAGAATAAACATGAATTTTTAGATAAATTCAAAGATTATATCAAAAGAGATTATGTTTATTTAGATGATTGTACGTATGAAGATTATTTAGAATTTGCGAAAAAACATGAGGTCTTTATGGCTAAGCCAGATAACGGTTTATGTGGTAAGGGCATTGAAATGATTGATTCAAAAGGAAAAGATCTAAAAGAATTATATGAAGGTTTTATAAATAATAAACAGTTATTATTAGAAGAAAGAATCAAACAGAATAAAGAAATAGCTTCTATCTATCCTAATTCAATCAATACTATTAGAGTAGTAACTATCAATATTAACGGCAAAGTATCTGTTCCATTTGTGGCTATTAGAATTGGAAATGGCGGCAGAGTTGTCGATAATTTCAATAATGGTGGTATGTTTACCATTGTAGATGAAGATGGCGTTATAAGAAAGCCAGCTATTAATAAAGAAAATGAGGTTTTCGATAATCATCCATTTACCGGTACACCAATTGTAGGATTTAAAATTCCAATGTATGAAAAGATTATTGAACAATGTAAACAGATGGCGACCATCATTCCTGAAGTAGGTTATGTAGGCTGGGATATGACTGTAACTGATAAAGGAATAGATGTTGTAGAAGGCAATCAATTACCAGGATATGATATCTATCAATCGTTCCCTCATTTAAATGAAGATAAATGTGGATTAAAACCTAGATTTGATAAGATTGTATATAATAAATAGAAGTAGATTTTATGGACAACGAAGTATTATTATTTTTGATAGGTTTTGATATTTTGTCATGGCTATTATTAGTTATTTTTTCTTCGCTTTATCCTCATCGATTATTTAATAGCGTCTTTTTAACTTCAGGATTATTCTTAACGTTGGTCATTATTGTTTGCCTAATAGTTGATGAATTTGGAAACGGGCTATTATTATCGGTGTTAATAATAGGGGTTTTGTTATTATTTGTGCCATTATTATTAATTATTAATGGTATAACGATGCTTAAAAAAGAGGGTAAGTCTTTAGCTAATCTTTTATCTTTAATATTAGGCATCGTCATTGAAATAGGAGAACTTGCGTTTATATCACTTGTGATATTTAACTATTCTTTAGGTATTCCTTTCTTTGAAAAGATTAGTGGTTTCTTATTGTTTGTCGGTATATCAATATTCTATTTTTCATTTATTATTTTATTGTTTGTGTTGTATTTGGCTTTCTTCCAATTTGTGCCACACATCTATAATTTTGAATATATTATTGTTCATGGTTGTGGCTTATTAGATGGAGACCGTATATCAAAATTATTAAATAATAGAATCAATAAAGCGATTAAAGTATTTCATAAAGGAAAAGGCAAAGCCACGATTATTTGTAGTGGCGGTAAAGGAAACGATGAAAAGATTTCTGAAGCAGAAGCTATATCAAATTATTTAATTGAAAAGGGAATACCAAACGATCACATCTTATTAGAAGATAAATCCACTACAACTAAAGAAAATATCATCTATTCTAATGACATTATTAAATCTAGAGGTGGTAGTAAAAGAACAGTTTTAGTAAGTAGTAATTATCATATCTATCGTTGTGTATTATTAGCTCATGAAGTAGGAATCAAATGTGTAGGTATTGGCGCTAAAACAGCTTTCTATTATTGGCCTAGCGCTGTAATAAGAGAATTTGTGGCGGTATATTCCACAAAAAGACACCTACTATTAATAATCATTGGTTATTTGATAGTCATCAGCCCATTTATTTATATGTTGTTGAACTAGTAATGTTTAATATGTAGGCTTATTTTTTAATTATAATCGTACTATTTACAATTATAAATCGTATGATATAATACTAATATATCGTACGAAAGGAGATAATATGACGTTAATCACAATGACGGAGCTTAAAAATGATTTAAAGAAATATACTGATTTAGCCAAATTTGAAGATATTATTATTACAAAACAAGGAAAACCTCATGTGAAACTTGTTAATGTATCAAGAAATAAAACAGATATATTAAACGAACTAGCAGGTTCACTACCAAGTGATATCGATGTAGAAAAGATTTTGGAGCAACGTTTATTAGAATTATGAGAATATATGTAGATACAAATGTTATTCTTGACTTCTTAATGAAAAGGCAGCCTTTTTTTGATGATGCTTATAAACTGTTTTCTGAACTTGCAAAAGAAGATGAATTGATTGGATATGTTTCAGTTAAAGCTCTGACCGATATTTATTATCTATATCGAAAATTTAATCATAATGATATTGATACGATTAGAAACGTTGTTAAACTAATAGATATCTTATATATTGCTGATAATACTAAAGTTGATTTATTAAAGGCCTTATGCTTTTTTGATAATGATTTTGAAGACAATCTTATTGTTCAATTAGCTACACGAATGAAGCTTGATTATATTGTTACTAGAAACGGAATAGACTTTGGAAAATCAAGAGTTATGGCAATTACACCAAAAGAATGCCTAGAAATACTTCCTAATTTTGGCAAAGCAGCTGAATTTGAATAGTTCTTTTGATAATAAAAAGCATTAAACAGTTATCTGGCATACAAATTATTTAAAAACGGAATAATAACTCAAGAATAAGACAATTTTCATGAATAATAAAAATCTTTCTATTGTATAATTAAATCGTACTTAGGAGGATTTTTTAATTATGGGAAAAGTATTCCAA
>CAMKTV010000059.1 GCA_946415785.1 uncultured Solobacterium sp. | reverse complement strand
CACTGATAAAACCACGTCCTAAATATTTACCATTTTTGCTAGTAACATCAACTATATCACCATTATTATGTTCTTTAGATAAAGATATTATTTCATTTTCATAAACCCAATTGTTGCCACTTTTTAGAAAATCAACACCTTTATCAGTTATTGTAACTATCGGATAATCTCTTTTAATCTTCATTTTTAATTCCTTTAAATATAATTAGTGAAAAGATAGCTAATACAACAATAACAACTAAAGCAGCTAAGAAAATATTGGCATTAGGTAAAAATGATTCTGTACCATCACTGTTGATTATTATTTGAGCATTCTTTAAGATACTCTTACCAATAAAAGGACCAATGATACCAGGTATCAATACTTGGCAGATGATTCTTACACCTTGAAATTGTCCAGCTTTGTTTTCGGGGATGAGTGTTCTAATCTGTGCACCAAATACCGACATACCACATAAATAACCAGACATCATAAATAATGAACCAATAAATACTAAGATAATATTGTTAAAGAAATATAAGAACAGATAACCAACAATAAGCATCAATAATGGCCATCTTAAGGCATATCTAAAGCCTTTCTTATCAAATACTTTTCCATAAAATACTGTTACAACAGCAGCTAAAATAATAGCTGGCGCCATAATTAAAACATAATTAGCTATTTGAAGAGTTTTTTCATAATAGATAATAAGATATGGCATGAATACCTGAATAGATATGCCAAATATCGCAAAAGCTAATAATACTAAATATAGATTATAATTAGACTTAATTGTCTTTGTTTTAAAGCTATAAGCGATTGTATCAAGTATTGGGGCATCAGCCTTTTTCAAATCTTTATTATCTTCAATAATAAAGAAACCAAGAATACCAATTAATGTAGTAATAATGCCAATGATGTAATAAATCATCTTCCAAGAGCTCATTTCATCAAGATTAAACGACATGAAACCGCCAAAAACAATCAAGATAGAAATAAGTGGCATCATTGAATTGAAACCTTCAATAATTCCCCTATTATCTTTATCGCCCTTATCAGTTAACCAGGCATTATAGGCAGCATCATTTGCGCTAGAGCCAAAGAAAGTCATGACACAGTCCATGACAATTGTTAAAGTGATTGATCTGATATAGGCAAAAGTAATAATTGATATTCCCCAAATAAGGTATCCATAAGACATGAAGGCTTTTCTTTTACCTAATTTATCTGACAAAGCACCCATGATGATAGTTGTAAGTGCAGCCACAACAGCACTGGCCATAACCATTGTCGCAATATCACCAGCTGAGGCATTAAACATCTTATATATAAAGACATTGAAATACATATTTTCGACTACCCAGGCAACCTGTCCCATTAGTCCAAACAGTAACATGGCAACAATAAATTTCTTTCCTAGTTTTTTCATAATGCACCTTCAAATAAAAAAATAATAATGATTAAATCATTTATCTATAGTCCCAACTTTGAATAATCTTCATCAATTAAAGCTATGGCTTTCTCAAAATATTCAAAGCCATAAGGATAATTACCTTCATTAATTACTTTGTGATACTCTTGATTATCTTTAAGATATTTAATGTCATATTTAACAGCATCTTCAATTTCTAAATCATTTAAAGATTTCCATTTTTCAATATGTGCCAAATCAATTAATTCTTTAAATTCTTTAGTTTCTTTTTTGTCATCTTTTAAAGTAAAACCTTCAATATCAGAAAAAGTCTTATAGTTTACAAAACTATCATCAAATTCGATATTTAGATCATATTGTCCCCATAGACATTTAATATTTATCATTAATTTATTCATATGAAAATTATACCATAGCAAAAAATGTAGATTTAGGTACAACAATATTCTATTGAATCGTCATGATAACATAATCATTCTATTTTCTTTTCCGATAATATAAAAATATTGTTTTATAATATTGATGTCACAAAGAATCATTTAAAACATTATTTAAGAGGCAAAAGCAAGCGATGAAATGCGAAAAATGTAGAACAGAAATGAAGTATTATGTTGAGGGATCTACTCAAATTAACAAATGCCCAAAATGTGGTTGGAGTTTTGCAACCACCTATATCGATCCAATTCATGAAGATAATACTATTTATTCATTAATAATCGAACAAGGGAACGATATTAATGCTAAAACGATAATGGAATTGGAAAAATATGTAAATCTTACAAACTCTGAAATTATAAATATTTTAAAAACCGGGAATTATGTAATAGCAAAACAGAAGGCTATTGAAATTAAAAACTCAATGGAAATCTTTAATAATTTAAATATTAAATTCAGAATAGAACCTCATTTTAAATGGCAATAATAGAAATTGTTGTTTAGAATATTTCATGGCTTGTTGAAAAATTGTGCCGTTTTTGGCACTTTTTCAATAATATCAATTATCCGTTGAAATTATGTTAATGAATTGTTAGTATAGAATTGTAATTTGGGCTGTCCATAAGGACCAGGTCCAACCTAATTTTTGCGGGGAGACTCCTCGCTTTTTTATTAGCAGATAAAAAATTAATTAACTCATTGAATGATTTTTTTATAACTAAAAGTATTTTTAATTCTCAAATTGTATTTGATATAGTTTATAATAATAACCTTTTTGTTTTAATAATTCTTGGTGTTTACCTTTTTCAATTATCTTGCCATTTTGCAAGACAATTATTTGATCAGCATGTTGAATAGTAGATAAACGGTGGGCAACCACTAACATTGTACCTATTGACTTCATCTTTTCTAATGAATTTTGAATTAAGACTTCTGTTTCTGTATCAATATTAGCTGTCGCTTCATCTAGGATTAAGATTTGTGGTGAATTGATTACAGTTCTGGCGAAAGATAATAATTGTCTTTGTCCTTGTGATAGATTTTCACCTTTTTCAATTATTTCTTCATTGATTCCATTAGGCAATCTATTAATAAAACTATCTGCATTTACATATTCACAAGCTTTCATAATTTCTTCATCAGAGAACGATTCGTCATGAAGAGTAATATTTGTTTTTATTGAGCCACTAAATAAGAAGACATCTTGTAACATCTGGCCAATTGCTTTTCGTAATGAAGCAATTTTAATCTTATTGATATTAATATCATCAATTAAGATTTCGCCTTTTTGAATTTCATAGTTACGCACAATTAAAGACAATATAGTTGTCTTGCCTGCACCAGTTGCCCCAACAAAGGCACATGTCTGTTTAGGTTCAATCACAAATGATACATCTTTTAATATCCAGTTATCATCCTTATAGGCAAACCAAACATTCTTGAATTCGATTTTTCCTTTAAATGAATCAATTTCAATGGCGTCTTCACTATCTAATATTTGTGGTTCAACATCTAATAGATTAAATATTCTTTCAGATGCTGTTAAAGCTTTTTGTAAAGAATTTAATTGATCTGACAACTCTTGAATAGGATTAAAGAATCTTGATAAATACATATAGAAGGCAACAATTTCACCAGCTGTAATAGAAAACTTTAAGCCCAAATAGAATATTAAAGCGACTGTGCAATTAAATACTAAAGAAATAAATGGTCGATATAAGCCAAATGCTCTAATAACATTGAACATCTGTTTTCTTATTTCATCATTACGCTGTATGAATTGTTCATCTTTAGTCTTTTCTTGATTAAAGACCTGAGTTAATTTCATACCTGATAAATTCTCTGATAAGAAAGAATTCATCTCTGAATTAGCAGCTCTTTCTTTTCTGAAGTAGCCTTTAACTTTCTTTGAGAAGATAAGTGAAACAATAAAGACAATCATCACAACTGGTGATAACATTACTGAAAGAGAAGGTGAAATAGTAAACATTATCACATAGACACCAACAATCTTTGATACATTCTTTAAGATATGCACCAAAACATTAGTGAATAAATCAGACATACTGGCAGTATATGATGCAACTCTTGTTACTAATGAACCAACTGGCATTTCATTAAACTGATTCAAAGACATATATTCAATATGAGTAAAGATATCTTCTCTTAATTTCTTAATGATTCTTTGGCCACATTTCTGTAAGACTATTGATTCAAGATATAGGAATATTTGATTGATAACTACAATGACAAACATCAATATCGCTAAATTGACAATGAAATGTATCCTGATATTATCTTTTACTAATTCATCAGTAATATAGCGAGTAAATTGAGGCATGATGATATCCAAAATAGTATTGATGATAAGTAAAAGGATAGCAATAATAAAACTTGCTAGTTCTGGTCTTATATACTTAAATGTTCTTTTCAATAAAACATTTAAGGGTAACTTCTTATCACCTTTAAGTTTTTCTAATTCTTCATCCATTAAAGTTCAGCCTCTAATTGTTGTAGATAGTGCATCTTTTGATAAGTTGGAGATGTTTTCAATAAATTCTCTGGTGTATCAAATGCTTCTAATTTACCATTATTTAAGACAATAATCTTGTCTAAATGAGCTACTGTTGAGATTCTAGATGCAATGATGATTGTTGTCTTGCCTTTTCTCTTGTTATGAATGTTTTCTAGGATTGTTTCTTCTGTCTTGACATCAACTGATGAAACTGAATCATCCATAATCATAATTGGTGCATCTTTTATATATGCTCTGGCGATTGAAATTCTTTGTTTTTGGCCACCAGATAAAGAGACACCTCTTTCGCCAGTTAATGTTTCATATCCTTTTGGAAAGCCAATAATATTATCATCAACAGCAGCAAATCTAGCAGCATTTCTGATATCTTTTAAACCTAAATCTTTATTTGCAAAAGCGATATTGTTAAATACATTATCGGAGAATAAGAAATTATCCTGTGGCACATAAGCAATATTATCTCTTAAACTCTTGATATCTAAATCCATGATGTCATGACCATCAATGAATATTTGTTTCTCATCAATGTTATATAGTCTTAATAAAGAATTAAGTAAAGTAGTTTTACCTGAACCAATCTTGCCCACAACACCAATCATTTCTCCAGCTTTAATCTCTAAAGAAATATTTTCTAAAGAATGAATACTTGAATCAGGATAAGCAAAACTGAAATTATCGAATTTGATATTGCCTTCACATTTATCTAAAACAACAGCATTCTCTTTATTTCTTATTTCTTCATCTTGATTTAAGAAATTACTAACTCTTTTAAGTGAAGCACTGGCACGAGAATACATTTGAACAATCTGTCCCATGGCAATCATTGGCCAGATTAAAATATCACAATAGCCAAGGAAAGCAACTAAGCCACCAGCACTTAAACTTACAGTATGTCCAAATATAATATATGGATGACCACCGACATAACAATAAACAAAATAAGCACCTAATGACATGATTACTGAAACAATAATGCCGATGATTAATTCAATACTTACATCAAAACGTATTGCTGCCTTGGCAAAAGCTAAATTCTTTTCAGAATTTTGTTTAGCAATTTTATTAAATGCTAATATTTCTTGATTTTCTTTAACAAAAGCTTTGATTACTCTAATGCCAGAAAAATTCTCTTGGGTAAAATCATATAGATGATCAAAATTCTTTTGTCTATCTTCCCATCTTTCAACCATGGTCTTTTCTACTAAAAAGCCCCAAATAATTAATGTCAGCATTGGAATCAAAGAAACAAGAGTT
>CAMKTV010000058.1 GCA_946415785.1 uncultured Solobacterium sp. | reverse complement strand
CCCTAAACAATTGAATGATGTTGTATTTGAAGAATCACCATCTGCTTTGTATATTCAAAATGGTTATATTACTGGCTGTTATTCAAATATAAAAGATATCGAGTCCTTTAATTCAAGTGTCGATATCTTCTTAAGAGATACAAGTATTGCTTTATTAAAAAATAATTAATTCATATATAAATAATAATATTCATCAAAACATAGACCACTTTGATATATTTTATTTGCGAGGTCTTTACCTACATAACGGAAATAATTATATTCTGCACTATGTCCTGTTAAAGCTTCTTTTCCTTCTGGGAATCTTTGAATAAATCCATATTTATAAGAATTATTTAATAACCATTTATAGGTGTTAGAATCTTTAAAACTTATTACTTCATCTGTTTTAACTCTAACTGTTAATCCAGTTTGAGCATCACAATAACCAGCTTTTGTATTATTTGGATTTTGTTCATAATACAATTTTTGAGTATCATATGAAACGAATCCTTCAATCGCATAGAAAGGGTAGGTGCCTTCTTCTAGTCTTATATCTGAACACATCTGATTAAAATCATCTAAAGCTTTTGTATCGATATAGATATTGGCAATAGCGTTTTCTTGTCTTATAGGTACAAGCTTTTCGGGTTTATAATCGCCTAAATAGTGCTTTAATGATACAAATACTTCTTCATTATCTGGCTCACTTATTTCTATAATATTTTCATATGGATGAAGATAATCACCATTTACATTAAAATGATTTGCATCATTATTGTTTTTAAGACAGTCATTTATATAATCATCTAAATTTTCTAATTTATCATAAATTAATAATGGCTTTAAATCATAGATTCTTAAAGATGAATATAATGCTTCTAATTCTTCATCGTTATAACTCTTTTTTTCTTTCAATAATTCATAATAATCAAAATATTCCTGATCTAGATAATCGGTAATTAAATATAATCTTAAATATTTAATATTGAAATCTTCTTTAACTATCTCTTCATTAAGATAATCAGAATAATATTCGTTTTTTAAGATAGTTCTTCTTAATCCTTTTTGATTGATAGCTTTTAGCGCTTCTTCGCTGTAGCCTAAAGAAAGAATCTTATTTGTGTTAATAAAATTAGGAACTTTAAAGATAGATAAGATAATTAACAAACTTCCTGCAACTAATGCTAAAAACTTACCATTTAGTTTTCTTTTTTTCTTTTTTATTTCACTCATAAATCAAAAGGTCTCCTTTTAACTTGTGCATTAAATACTAATATTTCATTTGTGATTGGATGTTTAAAACTTATTTCATAAGAATGTAGGGCAATCTGTTGGCCAACTTTTGCGTTTGGATTATATCTTTGATCGCCATATAGAGCATGATTTCTGCTAGAGAACTGAACTCTTATTTGATGAGATCTGCCTGTATGTAGATTAATCTTTACTAATGCAAGATTATCTTTTCTTTTTAATACCTTATAATCTAAACTAGCTTTTTTGCCTTTTGGATCAACATGAACCATATTTGATTTTTCATCTTTTAATAAATTATCAACAAGTATATCTTCATCCTTTAGTCCATTATCTTTTACTACAGCAAGATAAGTTTTTTTGAATGTTTTCTCTTGTATTTGTTTTGAAAGTCTGCTTGCTGCCTTAGAGGTTTTTGCGAAAACACAGACACCACTAACCGGCCTATCTAAACGATGAACTAATCCTAAATAGACATTTCCATGTTTTTGATATTTATCTTTAATATAACTTTTAGCCATATTTAAGAGATCTAAATCTTTACTATCATCTTCCTGCATAGGTACATTAATAGGTTTATCTACAACCAAGAGATGATTATCTTCATATATTACTTTAATCATTGATCCACCTTGTTGTATAGCCACATGGCAAAAAATAGTCACTATTATCAATCTTTAATCCTAATTCATCAGAAATAATTTTTCCTTTTAAATGATTGTCATTTAAATGTTTAGTAAGCACATTTCTGATTACAGTACTTGAATAACCACTAGAATATGTATTTATGATGATAAATAGAGGATTAGGATTTAATAATTTAATTGCTTCTTCAATTAATGGATTAATCTGTTCTTCTAATTTAAATAATTCATTATTGGGCCCTCGACCATAGCTTGGTGGGTCCATAATGATAGCATCATATTTTCTGCCTCGTCTATTTTCTCGTTGCATAAATTTAAGACAGTCATCAACAATATATCTTATTTTTTCATTTGTTAGATGATTAATATCACGATTTTCTTTAGCCCATTCAACCATGCCTTTTGCAGCGTCAACATGTACCGTCTCTTCAATATGACAAGAAGCAATTACCGTTGTTGCCACGCCTGTATAAGCGAAAAGATTTAATACTTTAGCATCATGTTTATTTTTTAATAATTCTTTAATTAAATCCCAATTAGCTGCCTGTTCTGGGAAAATACCTGTATGTTTAAAATTAGTAGGTGCTACTTTAAAAGAAAAATCATCATATTTAATTTTCCATTCATCTGGCAGCTTTTCTTTAAATTCCCATGATCCACCACCGGATTTTGAACGATGATAAATTGCATTTGCATTTGTCCAAAGCTCTGGTTTTAGTTTAGGCCAAATAGCAACAGGGTCAGGCCTTCTTAAAATGATATCTCCCCATTTTTCTAATTTTTCACCATCTCCAGCATCTAAAAGAATATAATCTTTAAAATTATCACTATATAACATAATTTAATTATACTTCATTCTAGATATTATCTTCTTTGAATATCCAAAACTTATTTACAAAATACAACAAGAAGAATAAGACGATATCAACGACTGCTTTTTCAATCATTTCATTGATACCTAATAGATAATCAACATATGTAACAAGAGTGGCAGATAATAACATCTGTATGCCAATTGCAGAATAATATTTTAATAGTCTTTTGATAGATAAATTTTGAGTTTTAAAAACAAAATGTTTATTTAATTCGTAGGCTATTAAAGCAGAAATGATTCTCGCTAAAATAGTGCTTAAGAAAATAGAATTTTCAACATTATGAGCATTTAATCTCATTAAAAATAAATAAAACAAGCCAATATCAACTATCGATGTAAACAACGATATAGAAGAATATTTAGCTAATCTATGAATTTTATCTTTCATGTGCTTAATTTTAAAGCCTTTTTATATAAAAGTAAAATCACTATTGTATAATAAACCTATGATTAAATTTTCCCAACTCAATGAAGCACAACAATTAGCTGTAATAGATGAATCTAAACATTTGCGAATAATTGCTGGTGCAGGTTCTGGCAAGACTAGAGTTTTGACTATGCGAATTGTTTATTTAATCGAGCAAAAAGATGTAAAACCATATAATATTTTAGCTATCACTTTTACTAACAAAGCAGCTAATGAAATGAAAAAAAGAATTCATGAGATGCTATCAGAAAAAGGTGACGGCTGTTTTATTTCAACAATCCATTCATTATGTTTAAGAATCTTAAAAGAAGATATTGAAGTTTTAGGCTATCCAAAAAATTTTACAGTAGTAGATAGCGATGATCAAAAACAAATCTTAAAAGAAGCCTATAAACAATTTGATATTGAAAAGAAAGATTTATCATATGCTTCAGTATTAGATTATATTGCCAATTGTAAATATGCCTTAATATCTCCTGAAGAAGCTTTTAAACAGACATATGACAACTTAAATCTAGTTAAAAAAGCTAAAGTATATGAATATTATGATAGTCGCTTAAAACAAATGTATGCTTTGGATTTTGATGATTTGATATTATGGACTACTAGGTTATTTAGAAAGCAAAAAGATATTCAAGAAAAATGGTCAAAGAGATTTAAATACATCCATGTCGATGAATTCCAAGACATTGATAAGGAGCAATATTTATTAATTAAACAATTGTCTGTTTATCATGATAACGTCTATGTAGTTGGCGATCCTGACCAAACAATTTATACATGGCGAGGAGCTGATGTAAATATTATTGTTAATTTTGATAAAGATTTTAAAGATACAAAGACAATAATTCTAAATCAAAATTATCGTTCAACTAATAATATTCTAGAAGGAGCCAATTCGTTAATTAAAAATAATAAGAATAGAGTTCCTAAAGAATTATTCTCTAATAATGGCAATGGAGAAAAGATAATTCATAAAACACTTAATAATGAAACTTTAGAAGCTTATTATGTTGCAGAAGAAATAAGAAGATTAATCAAGAAAGATTATTCATATAAAGATATAGCAATTCTTTATCGTTCTAATTACCTTTCAAGAGAAATGGAAAAAGTTTTAATGGAAAATAAGATGCCATATGTTATATATGGAGGCTTACGTTTCTATGAAAGAATGGAAGTTAAGGATATCTTGTCTTATTTAAGATTAATTGTTACAAATGATGATTTAGCTTTTCAAAGAGTTATTAATCAACCTAAAAGAGGCGTTGGCCCTAAAAGTGTAGAGGATATTTTTAAGCTTAGTCAACAAGAACATATCACAATGTATGAAGTAATTAAAAATGGCTTATATCCTAAAAATAAAAATACATTAGATAAATTTGTAAATATGATTGAAAATTGGAAGAGCGAGTTAGAAAGCACCTCTTTAGATAATCTTTTAAATAATGTATTAGATGATTCGGGATATAGAGCAATGCTTGAAGATAATAAAGAAACTGAAAGATTAGAAAATGTTAAATCAATTATAGATGATATTAAAGATTATCAAGATAATTATCCCGAAAGTAATCTGGAAGATTATTTACAAATGGTATCTTTATATACGGATAAAAGTATTAACGCAATTGAAGACAGTTTAAACCTTTTAACTATTCATGCAGCTAAAGGCTTAGAATTCCCAGTTGTATTTGTGATAGGCTTATCAGAAGGGGTCTTTCCAAGTGAAAAGACGCTTATTGATGGCCAAAAAGGTCTAGAAGAAGAAAGAAGATTAGCCTATGTATCATTTACTAGAGCTAAAGAAAGATTATATCTAACAGACACATCGTCGTTTTCTTTTGTCTTAGAAGGAAATAAAACACCTAGTCGTTTTATTAAAGAAATAGATGAAGAGTATATTAATCATGTTGATGCTAAGCCAAAGAAATCGTTAATATTTGACACATTAAATGAATATGTCAAAGAAAACAATGCACCTAAAATAAATTATAAAAAAGGTGATTTAGTTACTCATGCAATGTTTGGTGATGGGGTTGTTTTAGGTATTGACAATAATATATTAGAGATAGCATTTAATTATCCACATGGTGTGAAAAAAATATTAGCTAATCATCCTAGTATTAAAAAGAAGAATAAAGATGAATATCACTAATGCTCAAATTAAAGATATTGAAGATATCATGAAAATCATTGATCAAGCAAAGGTCTTTTTAAATGCGAACAATATCAATCAATGGCAAGATGGCTATCCAAATGTTGAAACTATTAAAAATGATATTTTAAAACAACAGCTATATGTTGTTAAAGAAAATGAATTTGTTGTTGGACTATTTGCTTTGATAGATTATGAAAAAACATATGATCATATCTATGAAGGGGAGTGGCTTAATGACTCAAATTATATTGCTGTACATAGAATCGCAATCTTAAATGAGTATAAAGGGAAAGGTGTTGCCAAGTATATCTTTGATCAATTAAAGAAAAAATATAATCATATTCGTGTTGATACACATGAATT
>CAMKTV010000057.1 GCA_946415785.1 uncultured Solobacterium sp. | reverse complement strand
AGTCTGGGCCGTGTCTCAGTCCCAATGTGGCCGTTCACCCTCTCAGGCCGGCTACTGATCGTCGCCTTGGTGGGCCGTTACCTCACCAACTAGCTAATCAGACGCGGGTCCATCTTACACCACCGGAGTTTTTCACACCAAATCATGCGATTCTGTGCGCTTATGCGGTATTAGCAGTCATTTCTAACTGTTATCCCCCTGTGTAAGGCAGGTTACCCACGCGTTACTCACCCGTCCGCCACTAAGACATCTCAAGAATAGAATAAATTCAATTCAGCGAGAAGTCTTCGTTCGACTTGCATGTATTAAGCACGCCGCCAGCGTTCATCCTGAGCCAGGATCAAACTCTCCATTTGATTTGACTCTTTATTATAGGTTTTAAAAACCTTTGTTACTTAATGAATTGACGTTTTGTTTAATTGATTCTTATTCAGTTTTCAAAGATCAAGTTCCCACTTTTTTAAGTTTTGGAACACACTACTTTTTTCGCAGTGCTTATTTAATATACCAAATATAAAAACCTAAGTCAACACTTTTTTTTAAATTTTTTTAATTTTTTTTATTTTTTTCTAAAAGCCCTATTTTAAGGCTTATTTTTAAGCTATTTTTTGATAATGTTATATTTTTTTGAGGTGGATTTATGTTTAAATTGATAATTTGTTTAATTTTATTTGGTATTTTTCTACAATCTTGTTTTATTAAATTTGAACATGATGAGAAATATGTCTTAGCGGTTATTTTTAAAGGCTTGGCATCATTAATGTTTGTAGCTATTGGCTACATTGCATTTACACGCACAAACAACATATTAGCACAAAAAATGTTCTATGGATTAATCTTTGGAATGCTAGGCGATATCTGTTTAAATTTATGTTTTGTATTTAAGAAAATAAGCCAGATTGTATTTCTTGTAGGTATCTTATTTTTCTTTATTGGACATATCTTATATTTATTATCATTACTTATCATCGCAAGACAGCCATGGGTAATATATTGTGTAATAATTGGTTTAATAATTTCTATTAGTTTACTTATCTATATCTTTAAAACAATGGAAGTTAAATTAGCCTTTAAGATCTTTGATATCTTTTATTTAAGTGCTGTAATCGTAATGACTTCAATTGCTGCAGGTATTATGATAGCCTACCCAAGTAAGGCAAGTATTATGTATTTTATTGGTGCTTTATTATTTACCCTGGCAGATATCGTTTTAATATTTAATACTTTCTCAGGTAAAACAAAATTCTCATTAAGAATTACTAATTTAAGTCTGTATTATATTGGACAAATATTAATAGCCTGCTCACTACTGTTTTAATTTAAAAATGGCTAATCGCCATTCTCTTTTTCATAATTCATTTCAAAATACTTCATTATGTAGTTATTGATATATGTTGAATTGAAAGGATCTTTTTGACTTTCAATCATTTCTAATAAATAGTTTAGTTCATCATCAATGATTTTTCTTATATTTCCTGGGTAATTCATTTTTTCACTGTGATATTCATATTCATTCTTATCAAGTATTAGATAAGTCTTATCAGGGAATATTTTGACATCCAAATCATAATCAATATTCTTAATGGCTTCCCCATCAAATAAGCTTGGTGAAGCGATATTGCAATAATAATAAATACCTGCTTTTCTTATCATTGAAATGACATTAAACCAATGGTTGTCATAATAAAAACAAATAGCTGGCTCTTTGGTTAGCCATTTTCTGCCATCTGCTTCAACAACCCATGTATGATCAGTTACTACAACTGCAAAATCTTCTTTGACATCAATTACTAAAGCTTTAGACCATGTACGATGCAAGGAACCGTTATGTTTATAAGATTGTACAAAGACACTATCACCAATCTTTAAATCCATATCGCAATTATATCAAATATTTTTTAATTGATTTTAAAATAACAGGAACAACAATAATTAACATTGCTAAAGTAGCTAAACAATAAGGCAAATTATATGTTAATGAACCTACCCAAGCAGCAGCGCTGCCACTTGCAGCATCACCTGGCCAATAAATAGCACCAGAAATTAAAATACTGATGGTTCTAATTAGCATAGCTAAAACAATTCCTACTATAGCTTCATATATTTTTTTGTTCTTAAAGAAAATAGAACTTAAGCCAACAATGCCACTTGGAATAATATAATCTAACAAATATTGAGGAAGACTAATAAACAATCTATTCATTCCTAGAACAAAAGTTAATAGCCACCACATCAAACCGATTAAAATTCCCTTCTTATAACCCAAAACAAAGCTGCCTACGACAACTGGCAATAAGGCAATATTGATTGAACCTCCATTTGGCATATTTAGAAATGGCAACAGTTCTTTTACATAATCAAGGACAATCGCCAAAGCGATAAATAAAGCAATTAAAACTAATTCTCTTGTTTTGTTTTTCATATTTCTCCTTCCGCTAGCATTACCTAGATCAAGTTATTGGGTATTTCTCAGCAAATTGCACCCCAGAAAACAAATTCATTATATTATTATCTTTTTTTCCTGCCAAGCATTATAATAGTTTGTATGAATAAAGTATTAATCGCTCAAATAGAAGAATTATTAAAAGAAGAAGATAAATTATCTTCTTTATGTAATGTTGCTTCCGCAATCTTTTATAATGTTGAAAATATCAATTGGGCTGGCTTTTATTTTTATAAAAATGGTAAGTTACAATTAGGCCCTTTTCAAGGCAAAGTTGCCTGCACAAGCATTGAAATCGGTAAAGGTGTATGTGGCAGCGCTTATAAAAGAAAGATGTTATTAAATGTTAATGATGTTCATAAATTTGCTGGACATATCGCCTGTGATCCTGAATCAAATTCTGAATTAGTTGTCCCACTTATTTATGAAAATAAAATATTAGGCGTCTTAGATATTGATTCACAATTCTATCGTCGCTTCGGCAATGAAGAAGAAGAGACAATGGAAGAAATTGCGAAATTAGTTGCCAAAAAATTAGCTGCCAAGTAGGCAGCTTTTTTAATAATTTTCTTTAGTGATATTTATGTTCTGTGCTTCTTTATTGATGGTATCAACATTCATATCTCTTACAGCGTTTTCATCATCAACTGTTAAGACAGAAGCGATTAATGCTTGTTTGCATGCTTCATCTGTGTCTAATCCTTTATTTTTTGCGGACATATAATAAGCAATCAAAGCATCACCGGCACCAGAAACATTAACTGGTTTTTCTCGATATGCATCATGAGTGTATTTATAAACACCATCTTTAGTTGCAACATATAGATAATTCTTGCCAGTAATCAACACTTCATTTGTGCCTTCATTAACTAAATCTTTCATATATTCAATTGTTTCTGTTTCTAGATATAAAGGTCTTTGACTAAGGGCTTTAGCTTCTAATAAATTCATTTTTAAATAAGATAATTTGTTCGTTAAGCCTTGTAACTTAACCGCTTTATTAGCACTGATCGCATCTGATACTTTAATACCCTTAACATTATTTAAAATATATTCAATCAAATCATGATCTAGATTAGTATCAATGAATACATAATCATCTTCATTTACATATTTAGCTAAAAAATCAATATTCTCTTTTTTAATCTGACTAATTACTGACATATCATTCATACCAATAAACATGTCATTTTCATTTAAGATAGCCATGTAAGTAGATGACGCAAAACCACTGCATCGAATTGAGAATGATAAATCAACATCTCTTCTTTCGAGATCTTTAATCATTCCGTCTGCAAAATAATCATCACCAAAAGCACTCACAAAGCTCACATCTTCATTTAGATTGCGCAAGTTCTCGACAACATTTCTTGCAACACCACCAAATGAAAAACTCATCTTGCAAGGATTTGAATCTTTTAAAATCAACTCTTTATCGCTTTTACAATAAAGATCGATATTAGCTCCGCCAATTACAAAAAACATTATTTCTTAATAGCTCTATAAATTGCAATTACGACAATTGAGCCAACTACACCAGAAATAATAGAACCTATAGTCCCATTAACTTCAAAGCCTAATAGGCCAAATATAAAGCCACCAACTAGACCACCTACTAGACCAAGCAATAAATTAAATAATAAACCGCCTTTGCCTGTTCCCATGATTTGATTTGCGATAAAACCAATCAAAACACCTACTAATAAGCTAATTAATAAACTAAACATTTTTATATCCTCCATCTATTTAATTATACAAATTATTGAATATTTTATTAACATCATCAAAATGATATCTTTGGCCAATATAAGGATTGCCAGGTGCGTTAGCCAATATCAACATATATGAACGATTTTTATATTTATAAAGAATTAAAATATTTTCACCAGCTTCATCAGTAAAACCGGTCTTACCACCATAAGTGATGATTTCATCATCTCTTTCTAGAACTCTTAATGTTGAATATAAATGAGTACCATCTTCTAAATAATAATCAAAAGTCTTTAAAACTTTTTTAGCACAATCATTCAGCAATGTATCTAATACAATCTGACTGTAATCATTTAAGCTTGTATATAATTCATCATCATGAAGTCCTGCATAATTTGTGAAATGAGAATTTGTTAAACCTAATGATTTAACTTTTTTATTCATTTGTTCAACTAAATCTAAATCATGCGTATTAAAATAATTATCAAGTGCTGCCCCTGCATCTGCACCACTTGGCAGTATTAAACCATATAATAATTCTTCAATTGAATAATCTGTATCGCTATCCAGATAAGCTAAAGATGCATTTTCATTTATTAATCTTACATAGTCATCATAACTAAAACTGGATACATCATCATAATCATCAAATTCACTAACTACCGTATCTAATGTAAGAACTTTAGTTAGACTTGCAGGATAAAAGATATCATCAATATTCTTGCCATATAAAACTTTAAAATCATTTAGACGCATTAATAAATATGATTTTGAATATAAAGAAAAATCAAACTCTTCATAATCATCATAATTTATTTCATTGATATTTAAAGACTTATAATCAAATGAATAATCATCATTATTAATAAAATATTTAGCAGACAAAACTAAAATACTAATTAATGAAATTGGAATTAAGACAACAATTAATAAACGTATAGTTTTAATCTTTCTTTTTTTCATTTAATCTGTTCATTAAAATATTAGCGCTTATATCGCCTGTCACATTAAGCGTTGTATAGACCATATCTAATAATTTATATATGCCACTATAAAAACCAATAAAGTTTAAAGGAATACCAAACATCTGTAAGAAAGTTGCACCAATCACAATACCACCATTAGGAATGCCTGGTGCTGCCATGTTGATTAATAATGCCGCTATTAACATTAATAAATAAGTTCCTACATCAATACTGATGCCATAAATCCTCATACAGAATAAGGCTAATAACGCAAAGCTGACAGCTCCGCCACACATATGAATAGTACAACCCAGTGGTACTACAACATCTGTTGTGCTACTTGGGATATCAAATTCTTCATTACATAATTTAATTGTAAATGGAAGTGTTGATGCACTTGAACATGTTGAAATAGTTATTGCCCAGATTTTATATACCTTTAAAATATATTCTTTAAAACTGATATGACAGAAGATTTTTACCGGTAAAATCATCACGATTAAAATCGTCAATATACTAGCTAAATAAGCCACCAAAATATAACCTACACCAATGCCTAAAAATGCTGGACCAAATTTATAGACTGTATTAGCCATCAAAGAAAAGGTTGCGATTGGTGTCAGATACATGATTATTTCTAAGATCTTAAAAATTATATTTTTGATTTTTTCAATATATGAAAATAATTTATCAAGATTAAAATATGATGCAATCTTACCGAACAATAAAGCCACAATAATAATAAAGAACACTTTTGGATTAATAAAGATATCTTTTAGATTCTTAGGCAACAGATTCTTTAATATCGCTAAGATATTGAATTCTGTTGTCTTGCCATCATATTCAATTATTCCTAAATCAAAATTATTTCCAGGTTTAATAATTAAGACAATGATGCTAGTTAATAAAAAAGTTGCCACAAACATCGCAATAAATAAGATGACTGTTTTAAATATCAGAAAATTCTTTTGTTTACTTGTCTTATAAATTGTAAGTGACAATGATGTAAATAAGACAGGTGTAATCATGAATTTTAAAACATTAATATAATATGTACCAATAAAGGCAATCTTTGTGACTTTCTCATCAAGAAAATAGCCTGCTAGACAGCCCAGTATTAAACATATCAAGGTAATCAAACTGATTTTTTTCTTTAATTTATGCATAATTATTCCTCATATAATTCTTTATAAAATTTATATGACTTTATATTTATATCACTATTAGCGATGAAAAAATCAATTATTAGACAAAAATCTTTTAAATCATAAGTAACATTTTTAATTAATTCATAATTATCATATTTGGCACAATTGATTAAGCGGAATTTCTTTAAATAATCTACTTCTTGGGTATTCTCGTTATTTATATGATTACTGCACAAGAAGCCACCATAACGATTAGAAATCCCAATTACTTT
>CAMKTV010000056.1 GCA_946415785.1 uncultured Solobacterium sp. | reverse complement strand
GACATGAAATACTAAAAAATCCTCACTTTTTATAAGGATTTTTTAAAAATTTAAATTCTTTGTTTTATTTATTGTTTTTTTGAATGTGGATGAGAAGATGCTACTGCCTTCTTTAATCTGTCAAAAGTTAAATGAGTATATATTTGAGTCGTGCTTAAATTCTCATGTCCCAACAATTCTTGAACAGCTCTTAAATCTGTGCCGTTGTCTAATAAATGAGTCGCAAAACTATGTCTTAACATATGAGGATGTAAATTAACAAGAAGGCCACATCTGATTCTTACTTCTTCTAACATAATCTGAATTGAACGAGGTGACATCTTGTCTCCTCTTATTGAAACAAATAAATATTCACAAGTTTCTTTTGCGTAGATGCTTCTGAATTCATTGAGATACTGATTTATCAGTTTTTCAAGACCTGGATAATATGGCACAATTCTTTCTTTATTGCCTTTACCAATTATCCTGACCAATAGTTCATTATGATCTAATTGACTGAGTTTTAAATTACATAATTCAGAAATTCTTAGCCCACAGGCATATATCATCTCAACAATAACTCTATCTCTTAATTCAATTGGCTTACTTAAATCAAATGAATAAAGGATTTTTTCAACCTGCTCAAAAGTTAAAACATCTGGCAGGTTCTTTTCGACATGAATCTTCTTAAACTGACTAAAAGGATTATGATCAGCCTTATTTATAATAATCAAATATTTATAAAATGATCTAAGTGAACTTAGATTACGAGAATAGGTGCTATTAGAAATCTTGCCTCTTGAAATCTTACCGCTTCTTAAAAGAGATATATAATCTAAAGAATCATCTTTGCCTACATCATTAAAATCTTTTATATTTCTTGTATTTAAAAAATCAATAAAACGGGCAATATCACGATAATAAGCATCGGCTGTTTGACTAGAGCCTGTTCTTTTGGCACTTAAATATTTGATAAAGTCATCTAATGTCTTATACATATTTATCCTTATAATTATTTATCTGTTCAAGAGCTGTTTTAACATAAAATGCTTTTTTATTATTCTTAGGTCCTTGATAGTCGCATTTGAATATACCGAAATTCGCATTCATTGGCACAAGTTTATTGATATTCTTGTCGCTTATATAATTGGCCATTGCCCCTATCATTGTGTCTGGCCCTAATTCACTAGCGATATTTCCATCCAAATATTGTTTCATACATAAAGCTGCATATAAGCCACTGGCTGCTGATTCGACATAGCCTTCAACACCACTTATTTGTCCAGCGACAAAGATATTTGAATAATTGATCATCTGATATCTTTTATTCAATACTCTTGGGGAATTAATATAAGTATTGCGATGCATCACGCCATATCTTACAATTGACAGATTTCTTAAAGCTGGTATTAATTTTAAGACTCTTTCCTGTTCAGGGAATGTCAGATGTGTTTGAAAACCAACTATATTATATAAAGTATCAATCGCATTATCTTTTCTTAACTGAACAACTGCATACGGCCTAACCCCATCATGTTCAAGGCCAACTGGCTTCATTGGTCCAAATAAAAGTGTCTGTTGCCCTCTTCTAGCCATCTCTTCAAAAGGCATACAACCTTCAAAATAGATTTCTCTATCAAAATCATGAATATCTGCTTTTTTAGCTTCTAAAACAGCCCGATGAAATTCGTTGAATTCATCTTTAGTTAACGGACAGTTGATATAGTCACCTTTATTATCTTCATCATATCTTGATTTATAATATGCATAATTAAAATCAATTGATTCTTTTTCAACAATTGGTGAAACAGCATCATAGAAATATAAATAATCTTTGCCACATAATTCCTTAATTTTTTGCGACAGTGCTCCTTCACATAATGGCCCAGCAGCAATTATTGTCGGTTCATTTATATCAATATCAGTTACTTCTTCATGGATTATTTCAATATTAGGATGATTTTGAATTCTTTCAGTTATGTATTTAGAAAAGCCAATTCGATCAACTGCCAATGATTTACCTGCTTCCACTCTTGTCTTTAAAGCAGCTTCAATAATCAATGAATCAAGAAGGCGCATTTCTTCTTTTAATAAACCTACCGCATTATTGATATCATCACTTCTTAAAGAATTTGAACAGATTAATTCAGAAAACAAATCAGTCTTAAAAGCCTCATGTTTCTTTAGAGGCTTTTGTTCATAAAGTTTAACCTTGATGCTTAAATTAGCTAATTTATATGCTGCTTCGCTACCAGCTAAACCAGCACCAATAACTTTTACTGTTTTCATTTTTTCTTTTTATAATAGCGTGGTTTCTTTTCACCCTCGATATTTTCAATATATTTACATTTTGGATAAGCAGAACAGCCAATGAAATATGTACCGTATCTGCTCTTTCTCTTTAATAATGGTGAGCCACAATCTGGACAGTTTCTGCCAACTTCTTCTGGTTTTTCTTTCTCTATCTTTTCAATATATTTACAATCAGGATATTTTGAACAAGATATAAATTTGCCATAGCGTCCTGTACGGTATATTAGTGGTGAGCCACAATCTGGACAGTTTCTGCCAACTTCTTCAGTTACGATATAACTGCAAGTTGGATAATTTGAACATGCTTCAAACTTTCCATATTTGCCTTCTTTATATACCAAGTCACTGCCACATTTCGGACATTTGTTGCCTGACTTTTCATCCTGTTTCTTTTCCATATTCTGATATGCTTCATCAACTAATGGCTGGAATTTATCATAGAAGTCTTGTAGATATTTAATATTATCAATCTTGGCTTCAGCGATTTCATCAAGACCATTTTCCATTGATGCAGTATATTTAACATTGATAATTGAAGAAAAGAATTCTTTTAATTTATCATTTGTTAAGATACCCTGTTCAGTTGGGAAGAAATATTTAGTTTTTGAATTATCTGATTCTTTTTTAAGTTCAACATAATTTCTTTCACAAATTGTATCGATGATAGTGGCATAAGTACTTGGTCTGCCGACACCTTCTTCTTCTAAAGCTTTGATTAATTTAGCTTCAGTATAACGACCTGGTCCTTCAGTGAAATGTTGTTCCTTATCAGTTTTAATCAAATCTAAAACATCACCCTTATTTAATTTAGGAAGTAAAACATCTTTAGAACCATCATAATCTTTATAGACTTTTAAGAAACCATCAAATACTAATTGACTTCCACTTACCGTGAATAACAAATCATCTTGAGCAATATTGTAAGTTAAACTGTCACTTATTGCTTCAGACATTAAAGACGCTAAAGCACGACAATAGATTAACTTATATAACTTAAATTGATCATTAGTTAAAAACTCTTTTATCTTATTAGGCTCATTATCTAATGACGTAGGTCTGATTGCTTCATGGGCATCTTGGCTACCTTCATCATTCTTAAGACGATATTTGCCTTTATATTCTTTTCCATAATTACTTTCTATTTTTGAATAAGCACTCTTAATAAATTCTTCAGAAAGTCTTGTTGAATCAGAACGCATATATGTAATTAAACCAACTGTTTCTTTGCCTAAGTCAACACCTTCATATAATCCTTGCGCAATGCTCATGGTCTTTTTAGCACTGAAGCCTAATTTAGAAGATGCTTCCTGTTGTAAAGAAGAAGTGATGAATGGTAAATATGGAGCTCTTTTCTTCTGTTTCTGGCTGACATTTTCAATGATGCCTTGATTTTTAATTCTGCTTAAGATTTCATCTGCTTCTTTTTCAGTTTTAATTTCAACTTTTTTACCATTAATCTTTATTAATGTTGTATCTAATTCATTCTTGTCTTTTTTAAATAGAGCTTTAATTGTCCAATATTCTTCTGGCACAAAAGCTGCAATCTCTTTTTCTCTTTCACAAATCATCGCTAAGGCAACAGATTGAACTCTGCCAGCTGATTTAGATTTGATTTTTCTTTTTAATAATGAAGATAACTTAAAGCCAATAATACGATCTAAGATTCTTCTTGTTTCCTGTGATCTTACAAGATTCATATCAATTTTACGAGGATTATTGATTGCCTTTAAAATTGCATTCTTGGTAATCTCGTTAAAAACAATACGATTGACATCATCAGTATCTAATCCTAGTTCATCAGCTAAATGCCAAGAAATAGCTTCTCCTTCTCTATCAGGGTCGGTTGCTAATAAGACATTTTCTGATTTCCCAACTAATTGTTTTAATGACTTAACGACATCTTTTTTATCTTTAGATATGACATAAGTAGGTTTAAAATTGTTTTCAATATCAACGCCTAAACCTTCTTTTCCTTTTGTTGCCAAGTCTCTTATATGTCCTTTAGAAGAAACGACTTTATAATCGCTTCCTAAATATTTTTCAATTGTTTTTGATTTTGCAGGTGATTCTACGATAACTAATTTTTTCATAATATTCCTTTTCTAAATATAAAGTTTTACATAAAATAATAAGTCTTGTCAATTCCTAAGCACTGATGATTTATTAATAAAGCACCATCTTGTATCAGTCGATTATTGTATGCTCCTTCTTTTTGAAATAGATTAAATGGTAATACTTTTATTTCTCTAGCAAGTTCTAGTGCTTCATTAATTGTTGTCAATGTTCCGCTTTTTTCATGAGCTTCCATGATATAAACTTCTGATGCCAAGGCAGCAATCAGACGATTTCTGAAAGGAAAATTATAAGCATAAGGAATACTCTTGTAAGGGTATTCAGATAATAATAGACCTTCGCTTGCTATTCTTTCATATAATTTGTAGTTTTCTCTTGGATAAATATAATCGATGCCTGAGCCTAATATGGCAATGGTCTTTTTTGCATAGCTATGTGCTTGTCCATCTATCCCTTTTGCTAAACCTGAGACTATTACTTTATCCTGTTTGTTTAGTGCTAATAATCTCGTTGCTTCTAAAGCATAATCACTTGGTTTTCTTGATCCTACAATGGCTATCTTTTCTCCTTTCAATAATTCTAAATTGCCCTTGTAAAACAAGACAAAGGGTGGACATTTTAAATCCAAAAACTCTTTGGGATATTCACTATCAAAAATAGTAATACAATTAGTACAATTTGTCTTAGCAGCTACTTCTTCATCGATTATAGCTTTACGAATTCTGTTGTAATTGCCTTCATATTTGATGGCGTAATATATTAATACATCTCTTTTGTCCATATATTATTATTACGGACAAAATCAATAATTCCTCACTTTTATGTTTTGACATGGTTTATAAGATAGACGATAGATATCTAAAAGGCCATATTTGTTCATAAGCTCCAAATGTCTTTTTGTCGGATAGCCCTTGTGTTTAATATATTCATATTCAGGATGTAAATGATTATGCCCCCACATGATATGGTCTCTTAAGACTTTAGCCAGAATGCTGGCAGCAGCAATTGATATAGATTTAGCATCACCTTTAATAATAGGAACGACTTTAGAATTATCTTCAATCTTCATTGCATCCGTTAAGACTTGTTTAACATCATAGCTTAAAGCTAGAGATGTCATTGCTTCTTTAGTTGCTGCATAGATATTAATCTCATCAATTCTTTTAGGAGAAACAATTCTAAAGTCAAAATATACAGCATCTTTAATGATGGCTTTAAAAAGTTCATTTCTTTTCTTTTCGCTTAATTTCTTTGAATCATTTATTAAATCATTGTGATAATTAACAGGTAATACGCAACAAGCCACAACTAAAGGACCGCATAATGGGCCCCTGCCTGCTTCATCAATGCCCATAACTAAATCATTATTGGGCCAGTTTATATTTTCATATTCATTGATTAATGCCATATTTTTCAAAAGTAATTCTGCCAATATTATTATTTCTGATATCTTTTAAAATCATCTTAATTGTTTTAGTTCTATCTACTTTATTATCATTAGTTAAACAGCCCTTTAATAAGCCTATCTCATTAATTAAATCTTCTTTTGTTTCATCAACACCATATCTAAAATTCAATAATGAAGTATAATTGTCCTTAATATAATCTAAACCAAAATTAACTAATTCTTCTTGATTGACTACTTCATCATTGATGCTTCCTAGTAACGCTAGAATCATAGCCTGTTTCTGATTTTCAAGTTTTGGCCATAATACACCTGGTGTATCTAATAATTCAACATCTTCATTGATTCTTATCCATTGTAAGTTTCTTGTGACACCAGGTCTATTTTCTGTCTTAGTAATCTTCTTTTTAACGACATTATTTATAAAAGTAGATTTACCAACATTTGGAATACCAACTACCATAGCTCTTAATACTTTTTTCCTGATACCTTTTGCTTTAGCTTTTTCTAATTTTTCTTTTAAGATATCTTTAACTTCATTAACAATCTTATTAGTAATTCTTTCATTTAATGAATCAGTTAATAAAGCTCTTTCAAAGTAATTAAGCCACTTCTCATTTTCTTTTTCATCAGCTTTATCAGCTTTATTTAAGATAATTAATGATTTTTTATTTTTAGCCAGTTCTTCTAATAAAGGATTAGCGCTCGCTAAAGGCATACGTGCATCACGTAGTTCTATTACTATATCAACTAGCTTTAATTCTTCTTCCATCTGTCTTCTGGCTTTAGCCATGTGACCTGGATACCAGTTTATATTTTCATTCATTTGAATTAATCCTTTATCTTATAACTTTATATTTTAATTCAATATAAGAATCTTCTAATTTTTTACACTCTAATAATTCTAAAGGCAATAATTTAGATAATTCATTTGCGTCTTTTATCGATTCACCATCTACTAATGTTGGAACATCTTTGCCACCAACTATGATAGGTGCAATTACTATATTGATATAATCGATAAGTTTGTTTCTTACAAATAAACCATTTAATGAGCCACCAGATTGTATAGTCAATCTTTCTACTTTATATTTTGAATATAAATCTTCTAATAGTTTATTTAAATCTAATTCTTCATAGAATAAAATATCTAAATTATGATAATTTAGTTTAAATGCAGGATGATTCTTATTTGTGGTAACTAAAATCAGTTTTCCTACCCAATGACATAAATA
>CAMKTV010000055.1 GCA_946415785.1 uncultured Solobacterium sp. | reverse complement strand
AAGATGAATTAAATGAAGACTTAAATGTTTATATAAAAGATAATGAATTAACTGTTGGTGAAACAGTAATTGAACTTTTCAAAGAGGAGTTTAAAGATTTAAGTCTTAATGAAAAGATTATTAAAGAAGAGTTCTTAGACATTATTAAAGAAAAATTAAAAGATATAGATAAGGG
Organism: uncultured Solobacterium sp.; assembly: GCA_946415785.1. GTDB lineage: Bacteria > Bacillota_I > Bacilli_A > Erysipelotrichales > Erysipelotrichaceae > Colivicinus. Next base: position 7,009 of record CAMKTV010000055.1, on the reverse strand, counting down.
TGCTTTTAAAGATTTAATCATAGGTGGAATAAAAGAAAATATCTATTCTAAAACTTTAAAAGAAGCGTTAAATAAAAAAGCTCTTGAAGAAATTGTCGGGTTAGGACCAGGGCTAACACCTTCGGGGGATGACTTCTTATTTGGTTATTTATATCGAATATTTAATGATCGTGAATTTAAAGATGAAGCATATAAAGAAAAGATAAAAAGAGAGATTGAAAAACTATATCTAAATACAAATTTAATATCACGCACATTTTATAAAGCGATATTAAATAAACAGAAATTTGAATTATTTGAAAATATCTGTTTTGCGAATAATAAAGAAGAATTAGAAAAACATCTGCTTAATTTATTTGATGTAGGTTCTAATTCTGGAGTTGATATCTTATGTGGCATAGCTTATAGCTATCTGCATCTTATCTAGAAAGGATTACTATGACCTTAGTTAAATTTCCTTATGGTGAATCATATCTTGAACATGATTTTGATGAACATTTAATTGGTATCTTAGAATCACATATCAACGAATATGTGCCAACAGACAGTGAATATGAACTAGTCAAAAAGGCGCTTTTAAATCCTATTGGTTCTTTAAGACTATCAAAATTAGCTGTTGGAAAGAAATCAGTTGTGATTATCTGTTCAGACCATACTAGACCTGTACCAAGTAAGATTATTATTCCTTTGATGTTAAAAGAGATCAGGGAAGGTAATCCTGATGCGGATATATCTTTACTTATTGCGACAGGTTTTCATCGTCCTACATCAAAAGAAGAACTGATTAAAAAATTTGGTGAAGAAATAGTCGAAAAAGAAAAGATAATTATTCATAGATCTCTAGAAGACGAAATGACTAATTTGGGTAAACTTCCTTCTGGTGGTGATTTATTGGTCAATAAATTAGTTGTGGAAGCTGATTTATTATGTTCAGAAGGATTTATTGAACCACATTTCTTTGCGGGCTATTCAGGAGGAAGAAAATCAGTATTACCTGGTATTGCCTCTAAAAGAACAATTCTAGCAAATCACTGTTCAAAATTTATTGATTCTAATAATGCCAGAGCTGGTATCTTAGATGGCAATCCAATTCATAAAGATATGTTGTATGCGGCAAAAACGGCTGGCTTACAATTTATCTGTAATGTTGTGATAAATGTGAAAAAGGAAGTTGTCTATGCGGTAGCAGGTGATGTTGACTTAGCCCATAGAAGTGGTGTTGCTTTCCTAGAAAAACAATGTGCTGTAAAAAAGAAAGAAGCAGACATTGTCATTACCACAAATGGCGGCTATCCATTAGACCAGAATATCTATCAATCCGTAAAAGGTATGTCAAGTGGCGAAGCAGCAGTTAAAAAGGGTGGTGTCATCATCATGTGTGCCAGCGCCATTGATGGACATGGTGGACAATCCTTCTATGATACATTCAATAATGAAAAAACACTTGAAGAACTATATCAAGAATTCATGGATAAAGATGCTGCCCATACAGTAGATGATCAATGGGAAGCACAGATTCTTACAAGAATATTAAAGAAAGCAACTGTCATCTATATATCTAAATTAGATGATGAAATGATTAAAAACTTTAGAATGATTCCTGCAAAAGATCTTGATGAAGCAATTTTAAAGGCAAAAGAAATAATAGGACAGGATGCAAGCATCCTGGCAATTCCTGATGGCATATCAGTTATAATTAAAGAATAAAGGAGAAGTTGGATGAAAATTATCGTATGCATTAAACAGGTTCCTGGCTCTAGCAATGTCAATGTTGATCCAGTAACTGGAACACTAATTAGAGATGGGGCATCTACAAAGACTAACCCTTATGATCTTTATGCTTTAGAAGTTGCTTTAAAGCTTAAGAATGAACAAGGTGGCAAAGTGTCAGTATTATCTATGGGGCCTCCTAGTGCATTAAGCGCAATTAGAGAAGCAATCTATATGGGCGCTGATGAGGGTGTTTTGATTTCTGATAGAAAGTTTGGTGGTGCTGATGTTTTAGCGACTTCTTACACTTTATGTAGTGGCATTAAAGCTATCAAAGAATATGATGTCATCATCACTGGTAAACAGACAACTGATGGTGATACTGCACAGGTTGGTAGTGAACTTGCAGAACACTTAGATTTACCACATGTTACAAATGTAAAAGAAATTGAAGATGATGGCGAATATATTAAATATATTTCTAATCTTGATAATAAGATTGTCACTGGTAGAATTAAAAAACCATGTTTAATCTGTATGGATGGTGATATTAATACTCCACGTCTTCCTTCATATAATCGAAAGAAAGAATTTGGTGAATGTAAAGATTTAATCCAAATCATCACTTTCAATGATGTTGAAGATAAAGATGAAACTCATTATGGTCTAAAGGGTTCACCAACGCAAGTTGAAAGAATCTTTGAACCAGATAAAAGAGGTGAAAAAGAAGTATTCTCTTCTGGTGATTTAGGTCAAAAAGTATTTGACATTATTAAGAATGGAAAGTTTATTTAGAGGTGCATTATGGGATTAGTAATACATGAAGAATTAGTTAATCAAGAAACTGGTGAGGCTTTAAAGGCACTTTGTCCATTTGGAGCTATTAGTTATGAAAATGGCAAGCTAGAAATTAATGCTGCTTGTAAAAACTGTAAAATGTGCGTAAGAAAAGGACCAGTTGGTGTTATTACATACGAAGAAGAAAAAGTTGAATTAATCAATAAAGATGATTATAAGGGCGTATGTGTATATGCTGATATTGACCATGGTCAGACACATAAAGTTACTTTTGAATTAATCGGTAAAGCTAAGGAATTAGCAGCTGTTATTAATCATCCAGTATATGCCTTAGTTATAGGACATCAAACAAAGAAAAACGTTGAAGAATTATTATCTTATGGCGTTGATAAAGTCTTTGCCTATGACCATGAAGGTTTAAAAGATTATGATATTGAAAAATATACAAACTGTTTCGCTGATTTCATTTCAAGAATTAAACCATCAAGCATCTTAGTTGGTGCAACAAATGTTGGTCGTAGTTTAGCACCAAGAGTTGCTGCTAGATTCCATACTGGTTTAACAGCTGACTGTACAAAATTGGAAATGAAAGAAAATACTGATTTAGTACAAATCAGACCTGCCTTTGGTGGAAACATCATGGCTCAGATTATAAATCCAAATCACCGTCCTCAATTTGCGACTGTTCGTTATAAGATTTTCAATGCTCCTAAGAAAGTAGAAAATCCAAGTTGAAAATGTGGAAATTAAACCTGAATGGTTAATAAGCAGAAATGAAGTTTTAGATGTTAAAGAAAAACCAAAAGAATTAGATATTGCTGAAGCTGATGTAATAGTAGCAGTAGGAAGAGGCGTTAAATCGGTTGATGATTTAAAAATGGCTGAAGAATTGGCTAATCTGTTAGGTGGCGTTGTTGCCTGCTCAAGACCATTAGTTGAAGCAAATATTTTTGACGCTAAACAACAGATTGGTTTAAGTGGAAAGACAGTTAAACCTAAATTGATTATTACAATGGGTATTTCAGGAGCTATTCAATTTACTTCTGGAATGAACAATTCTGATTGTATAATTGCCATCAACAATGATCCTGATGCGCAAATATTCAATGTCGCTAACTACTGTATCGTTGGTGATTTATATGAAATTGTGCCAGAGCTTATAGATCTTATCAAAAAGGAGAAAGCTAATGTATAACAAGATTAATAATGAAGATATCGCTTATTTAAAATCATTCATCCCTGCAGGAAGAATCTTTGTAGGTGAAGAAATATCAGCTGACTTTGGTCATGATGAATTAGGTGGCATTGAAAAGATGCCTGATGTATTAATCAATGTTTTAAGTACTGAAGAAGTATCAAAGATCATGAAATATGCCTATGATCATGATTTGCCTGTTGTCGCTAGAGGTTCGGGCACTGATTTAGTAGGTGCTGCTGTTGCCTTAGAAGGCGGCATCATGATTTGTACATCACTTATGAATCATATCTTAGAACTTGATGAAAACAACCTGACAATAACAGTTGAACCAGGTGTTCTATTAATGGAATTACAGGCTTATGTAGAAGAAAGAGACTTCTTCTATCCTCCAGATCCAGGAGAGAAATCTGCGACAATCGGTGGCAATATTTCAACTAATGCTGGTGGTATGAGAGCTGTTAAATATGGTGTTACAAGAGACTTCGTAAGGGGGCTAACGGTTGTTTTACCTAATGGTGATGTTGAACAGTTAGGTGGCAAGGTTGTAAAGAATTCTAGTGGCTATGACCTAAAAGATTTAATTATTGGCTCTGAAGGCACATTATGTATCATCACTGAAGCTATCTTAAAACTATTACCAAAACCAAGCGAGTCTGTTTCAATGTTGTTGCCATTTAAGACAATGGAAAAAGCTATTGAAGTAGTACCAGAAATCATCAAATCAAAAGCTAGTTTGACTGCCATTGAATTCATGTCTTTAAATACAATAAATTATGCTGAAGACTTCTTAGGAAAGAAATTCCCTGATACAAATTATGAAGCATATATCTTATTGACATTTGATGGTAACAGCTTAAGAGAAATTGAAGAAGAATACAACAAGGTTGTTGACTTGTGTCTTGAACATGGCGCAATTGATGGCTATTTCGTTGATACTGATGAAAGAAAGAAATCAGTATGGAATACAAGAGGCGCACTTCTAGAAGCTATTAAGGCATCAACTGATTTAATGGATGAATGTGATGTTGTTGTACCAAAAGATAAAGTAGCAAAATTTATTAAATACACTTATGATGTATCAAAAGAAGTTGGCTTAAGAATCCCTTCATTTGGTCATGCGGGTGATGGTAACCTTCATGTTTATTTATGTAGAGATGGCCTAGAAGAAAAAGTCTGGGAAGAAAGATGCAACAAGGCTTTTGACTTATTGTATGAAAAAGCCATAGAATATAAGGGCATGGTTTCAGGAGAACATGGTATTGGTTATGCTAAAAAGGCATATCTAAAGAACCAATTAGGTGAAAAACAAATTGAATTAATGCGTGGCATTAAGAAAGTATTTGACCCTAAAAATATTCTGAATCCAGGTAAAGTTATTTAAGAGAATAAATATGATATTAAAAGAAGGCATTATTATTAACGAAATCGATGATGGCTATGTGGCAATAGATGCTAAGATTCAACCTAGTCGTTTTAATGGTATGGTAAAACTTAATCAAAGTGCCAAAAAGATATTAGATCTTGTAAAAGAAGAAACAAGTGAAGAAGAACTGTTAAAACGCTTTTCTGAAATTGAAAATGTTGAAATAGAAGATATAAAAACTGATGTCTTAGATATTGTTAAACAATTAAAGGAAATAGGCTACATTGTTGATTGAACTTGCGGGTATTCCCCTAGATGTCTTAAATGAAGAAAAAGCTGTTCTTTCATTTTTTTGAGAAATACAAAAATGATAAGAAAGCTCTTTTTTCTATCTATGCATCAAAAGAAAATGAGGAATATGAAAGAGGGCTAGCAGAAAACAAAAATGCCAATCGCTATAAATATCTATTATCTGCAATTTGTTGATGGTAAGCATCATTTGAGTGATAATATATATCATAGGATTGATGATATCTGTTTTATTAGAAAAGGAAGTGAAAACAAGATTAAAAAAGTTGATTCAAAAGATGTCTTAACTTATTTGATGAACTAGACCTAAAAACGATGATCCATCATTCTTATTTAAAGTCATAAAGATTATTAATCATATGGCTAATAATATACCATTATGAATTAAACTGTGATATATCTAAAGAAGCAGCACTACTCAGTTTAGGAACATTTAAAGATGGAAATTAACATTGAAGAAGCATTAGAAAAAAACGGATTTGTGATAACTCATTTTGCGGGCACCAGCATGCTTCCTCTTTTAGATGAAAAAAATGACCTAGTCAAAGTAGAAAAAGTAGATGGCCTTTTACAAGTAGATGACATGGCTCTATTTAAAAGAAAGAAACAATATATCTTACATCGAGTAATGAATGTCAAAGAAGACCATTATGAAATATGTGGTGATAATCAGATAGAAATTGAAGATGTTCCATTTGAAAATATCTTAGGAAAAGTAACTGGTTATTATAAATCAGGTCGCTATGTTTCTTTAGAAGATAAAGAATATAAAGAATATTTAAATAATCTAGAAAGAGATGTTTATAAAAGAAATCATTATTATCGATACCATTCAACTCCACAGGTATATAAAGACTTGTTGAAGTTAGTAAGATGTGTAGTATTTGATGAAGAATTTAATGATTCAATTGATTATGGCAAAACATTAAAATTAGCTCTACATCATTTTATTAATGCTTATGTATTCCCTAAGATAAATCCTGATATCTGTCCAAAAGATGTATATGCAGAATGGAAAGAATCATATTATTTTGCCTTACAGAAAATAATTGTCTTTGAAAAAGAAAGAAAAGAAATATTAGCAGAATTTAGAAAAAAAGGCATCAAATATATGCCATTTAAAGCAATCATCACCAATGACTTATATCCTAAAGGTCACTATCGCCAATTTACAGATAACGATATTTTAGTAGATAAGCCAGAGCTTGTGCATGAGATTATGATTAACAGGGGCTATCGTTTAAATCCGGGTGAAGTACAATTAGCTTATTATAAAGACTTCCTTAATTTTGAAATTCATAAAGCACTATTTGAAGATAGACTTAATTATTCATATTTTGATAATTATTTAGATAAAGCAATTCAAGATGAAAATGATAATCATCTATATCATATGTCTAATGAAGATTTCTATGCCTATCTGATATGTCATTTGAATAAACATTATTTAAATGCCGGCAGTGGCATAAGACTTTATTTAGATCTTTATTATGTAAGAAAAAAACTTGATATCAATTATGATGTAGCTTTAAAGATTATTGAAGATATGGGACTTAAAGGCTATCACGAAAGAGTATTAGATTCTATACATCTGTTGTTTGAAACAAAAGAAGAGCCTTCAGTCAGCGAAA
>CAMKTV010000054.1 GCA_946415785.1 uncultured Solobacterium sp. | reverse complement strand
TTAGTTTCATTAAAAAAGTCCCTCCAGTTTGTTCAACTTTTGGGACTCAGTTCACCTTAGAGATAGTTTCTTACAAAAGTCTTTTTAATTAGTGCGAACTAAACGGGGTCCACTGTCTATATTAAACACCTTTTTGATTTAATGACTTTAATTATTTATCAGCCTTTTACTACTTTTACAACATTCTCAGCTGTTAAACCATATTTAGCTAATACATCTTTAGCTTTACCTGATTCACCAAAGGTATCATTTACACCAATTGGATAAACTGGAGTAACAATATCAGTTTTAGCTTTTACTTCAGCGATTGCTGAGTATAGACCACCAATTACATTGTGTTCTTCTAAGGCATAAGCTTTAGAATGAGATCTTAATAATTCTTTAATACCTTCTTCATCAAGAGGTTTTAATGATGATACATTCACTACTGTTGCGTCTAATTCTTCAGCCGCTTTTAAAGCTTCTTGAACCATTAGACCCATTGCGAATAAGACAACTTCTTTACCTTTTCTTAAGACATCTACTTTAGAGAAATCAAAGACTTTATTTTCATCATATACATCTTCAACTTTTCCTCTGCCTAATCTTACATAACATGGGCCTTGTGCATTTGCGACATAATCAATTACTGCCTTTGTTTCATATTGATCACATGGAACAAATACTTTCATATTAGGTAATGTTCTCATGATACCTACATCTTCAATAGATTGATGTGATGCACCATCTTCGCCAACTGATAAGCCCGCATGAGTTGCGCAAACCTTAACGTTTAATTTTGGATAACAGATTGAGTTTCTGATTATTTCAAATGCTCTGCCTGTCGCAAATACTGCGAATGATGAAGCAAATACTGTCTTTCCACTAGCTGCTAAACCTGCTGCCATACCAAGCATATTGCCTTCTGCAATACCTGCATTGAAGTGTCTTTCAGGACATGCTTTCTTAGCATCTGCTGTTTTAGTAGATTTTGTTAAGTCAGCATCTAAGACAACGATATTTTCATCTTTAAGAATTAATTCAGCTAATTTTTCGCCATAAGCATTTCTTGTTTCTTGTGACATCTTATTTAACCTCCTTTAAATCTTCCATTGCAATATTAAACTCTTCTTCATTTGGAGCTTTACCATGCCAACCATAATTATTTTCCATAAATGATACGCCTTTGCCTTTCACAGTGTGGGCAACAATTACTGTTGGTTTATCTTTGCATTCTCTTGCCTTTTTAAATGCTGCATCAATTTCTTCAAAATTATGTCCATCACATTCTAAGACATTGCATCCGAATGCTGCAGCTTTTTCTTTTAACGGTAATGGACCAATTACATCTTCAACATTTCCATCAATTTGAAGACCATTTTGATCAAAGATAACTACAAGATTATCTAGCTTATAATGAGCGGCAGCCATTAAAGCTTCCCAAACAATACCCTCTTCTGATTCACCATCACCAACTAGTGCATATACACGTTTATCATTTTTATCTAACTTGTTAGCGATAGCCATACCTACAGCAGTAGATACGCCTTGTCCTAAAGAACCAGTTGACATATCAACACCTGCAACATAATTCATATTAGGATGGCCTTGCAATTTTGAATTAATTTGTCTAAAGCTCTTTAAGTCTTCGTCTAACAAATCTCTTTCTTTTAATACAGCATACAAAGCAGGAGAACAATGTCCTTTAGATAAAACAAAGCGATCTCTATTAGTAGTGTTTAAATTATCTCTATTGATATTCATTTCTTCAAAATAAAGATAAGTTAAAACATCTGCACATCCTAGAGATCCACCTGGATGTCCACTTTGAGCATCATAAACCATTTTCACAATATTACGGCGAATATTAAGAGCATGGCTTTTTAATTCATTAATGTTCATACATAATTCCTCCATTTTCATTCTAGCATAATATCTTATAATAGAATTATGATTAAGGTGGCTTAAAGATAAAAATGAAAGAACCATTGGCTATGCGTATGCGCCCAAAATGTCTAGATGATATTTTAGGACAAAAAGATTTAGTAGGAACAAACGGCATTATTAGAAAATGTATAAATAGACAAAGTATTTTTTCTAGTATTTTCTTTGGCCCTCCAGGAACAGGTAAAACAACATTGGCACGCGTTATCGCTAATGAATTAAAAAGACCTTATAGAAACTTCAATGCTGTCACAGGAAACAAGAAAGATTTAGATGGTATCTTTATTGAAGCTAGAATGTCAGGTCAACTAATATTAATATGTGATGAAGTTCATCGTCTAAATAAAGATAAACAAGATTTGTTGCTTCCACATTTGGAAGATGGCTCAATTATTCTATTAGGTTGTACAACAGCTAATCCATATCATTCAATCAATCCTGCCATTAGGAGCAGATGTCATCTATTTGAATTTAAGCCTTTAACTAACGATGATGTCATTGAAGGTTTAAAGAAAGTCCTTGTTTCTAGTGAGGGATTAAATAATGAATATAAAGTTGAAGATGGCGTTTTAGAATTAATCGCTGATTGTGTAAATGGTGATGTGCGTTGGGCCATGAATATCTTAGAATTATGTTCAATTATTTCTAATGATGGACTTATTGATATTAATACCGTTAAAGAAAATGTTAAGAATGTAAATCAAAGGTCATTTGGATCTGAAGATGGCCATTATGATTTATTATCTGCCTTTCAAAAATCAATCAGAGGATCAGACGTCAATGCAGCTCTTTATTATTTATCTTTATTGGCTGAGTCTGGCGATACTGAAGCCATTGAAAGAAGATTATTAGTAATTGCTTATGAAGATATTGGTTTAGCTAATCCACCATTAGTATCAAGAACAATCAATGCGTGTGAAGCAGCTGAGCATGTGGGCTTCCCAGAAGCAATCATTCCTTTAGGTGTCCAAGTAATAGATTTATGTTTATCTCCTAAATCTAGAACCGGCGTTGATGCAATCCATCGCGCAAATAATCTTGTGAATACTAAAGCTTATGATATGCCTAAATATTTAAGATTAAGCCCCGTTGGTTTAAACAAGGATGAACAATATTCATATGAGCGTTATGATTGTTTCCAAAAGATTCAATACTTACCTGATGAAATTAAAGATGAAGAATTCATCAAGAACTTTAATCCTAATCGCTATGAACAACAACTTAAACAAATATATGATGAATTAAAGAAAAATAAACGAACAAATAAACTTAAGGATTTATATAAATAATGAATATTTGTTTCAAAAAGGTGCCTGAATTATTTGGGACTTTACATATCACCTTTTTAATCATTGCTATTGTAACTTCTGTTCTATTGTTTTTCATAATAAGAAATAAAGAAGAGAAGTTTTTATTAAGATTTTTATTTATATCAGGAATAATAATGTTGATATTTGAGATTTGGAAACAAATCTTTTCATATCGTTATGTATTTAATTATCAATATAATATGTGGTACTTCCCATGGCAATTATGTTCAATGCCGATGTATTGTACAGCGCTTTTACCTCTTTTTAAGAAAAGACAAAATGTAATTTTGGTTTTCTTGGCAACTTATTCATTATTAGCAGCGATAGTTGCCTTAGCTTTGCCTTTAGATATGCTAAGAATACAAGTTTTGTTAACTTTCCATGGTTTTATTTATCATATCGTCATGATCTATCAAGCATTAATCGCCATTATCATTTTAAGAAAAAGAAGTGATAATAAATTTTATCCATCAATAATCTTGTTTCTAATAATGGCATTTATCGCAGAAATAGTTAACACAACAGGCCATTTAATATTTAACGATATACATAGAGAACCTAATATGTTTTATATAAGTCCTTTCTATCCAACAACACAACCTGTCTTTAATACAATTGCGAATAAGTTCGGAATATTTGTGGAAGTGATTGTTTATCTAGGAATAATTACTTTAGTTAGTTATCTAATAAATTTATTTGCATTAAAAAAGCATCTTAAGTAGATGCTTCATTTTTATGGCTATCTAAATAATATTGTAATATTCTAACTGCTGCCTGTTGATCAATAACTTTTTTTATTTTCTTTCTTGGGGAATTGGCTGCAATTAAGAATTCTTCTGATTCTTTAGTAGTATGTCTTTCGTCTTGTAATACTACTTTAATACCTGATTCTTCTTCTAAGATTTCAGCTACTTATTTTGATAACTTAGCTCTAAGATCTGCGTCAAGCTATCTTATTATCTTTTATGATAAAAACAATTCTTTTTTTCCTAATAAAAACTCTTCGATATTTATATGTGTTATTCCGTTTCTTGACATATCGAAATTATCAAGTGAAAGTACGTATTTAGGCGATGGATCTTTTATAGAGTTAAAGGCTCCAAATTCTCTTTCAATTACTGATTCATCAGAAAGTAAATATGCAACTTGTATAAAACATTTTTTGGAATCTTTCATTGCTACAAAATCAATTTCACCTTTATATGTTTTTCCGATTTTTACATCATATCCTTTAAAAAGTAAATCGTTATAAATTACATTTTCAAGTAAATGCGATAATATAACGTTATTTGATTCAGAACAGGCCAATATAAATCCACCATCAATTGCAAATTGCTTTTCTATTGATTTTAAGTTTCTTTTAGATGAAATATCATATCTATGAACTCTAGATATAAGACACGCTTCTTCAAGTTTTTCTAAATATCTATAAACAACTTTTCTATCTATGTTTGTATTATTATACTTGTTAAAGTAATCTACAACACTTTGAGCTGAAAACTCCTTTGACGCATTACTAATTATATATTTTGCAATTATATTAAATGTTTCTTTATTAATATGAGATTTTGAATTGCATATATCTTTATTTACAATTCCATCATAAATAGATTTTATATAATCAACTATGTCTTTTTCGTTTTTATAATCTAATCTTTGTGGCATTCCACCATATTTTAAATAATCATTTAAAGAATTGTTTTTTAATTTAATATTGTTTTTATTCAAATATTCTAGATATTCAGAATATGTAAAAGGCATAATTTTAAACTCTTTACACCTTCCAACAAGTAGAGATGCTAACCTACCAGACAAAAGTTTTGAGTTTGAACCAGTGACAAAAATAGATACATTTTGAGTTGCTTTTAAGGATGATAGTACTTTTTCAAACTGCCTAACGTGTTGAATTTCATCTAAAAGAATATAATATCTTTCATTATCTTTAATTTTCTTAAGTATAAAATTATTCAATTTAATATATGTATTAAGCTTATCAAACTTTATATCTTCAAAATTAATTGTAATAATATGTTCATAATTAGTGTGGTGCTTAGATAAAAGTTCGTTTTCTATTTGCTTGAGGATAATAGATTTTCCACATCTTCTTACCCCAGTTAATACTTTTATTAAATTTGAATCATAAAACCGTCTAATTTCAGATAAATATCTTTCTCTTATGATTTCCAAATCCAAGTTCTCCCTTCGTATATATTTTATCGTTTAAGTGTCACAAATTCAATAATATTTTTAATTTGTGACATATATTTGTCATTTTATCCACTAAATCATATTCTAATACTATCTATGTTTTACACGTTTAAAAGTGTTGCAAATAATGCTTTAATATTGTAAAAATCAGTTCTTTCGCATTTTAGTCAATTTTGTTTTTGCTATATTTTCGCATTTTCGCTTTTTTTATACTTTTGTACTCAAAAGTCTATTCCTCAACTAGTATGGCGTAAATAACTATCCACCAGCCTAGCTGGTGGTTTTTCATATGCGGGCATAGCCCTGCTCAACAGCTGCCTCTGAAGTAGGCTGCGTGGTCTGCGCATGCAGCCTACTTGTTTACCTTAAAAGGGTCTTCGAACTCAAGTGTAAGTTGCTCGGTTTCTTTGTCCTCTTTTGGTTGTTTTTGAATGTATTCTTGTATCTTTTTACTATTCTGCCAACTGTATCTACATAGTAACCTCGACACCAGAATTCTCTGCTTCGATATTTGAATTTCATGTTTCCCCATCTTTCATATATTATTTGGTATGTGACAAGGTATTTAATTCACCTTGTTTATTTGTCATAATATTATTGCCTCCTATTTATAATTACTTGTGATTTGCAGACCACAAATTAATTATGAATGAGAGGTTTTATTATGACAAATAAACTAAGGTCATTATCACTACACTAAAGCTTACTATCTACCCCCAGACTATCTGGGGGATTTTAATACATTAATAAAACATCTTAATTAAGATGTTTTATTTTTTTATACTGTCTAAATAATATTGTAATATTCTAACTGCTGCCTGTTGGTCAATTACTCTTTTTCTTTTCTTTCTTGATACATTGGCAGCAATTAAGAATTCTTCTGAATCTTTCGTTGTGTTTCTTTCATCTTGTAAGACAACTTTTATTCCTGATTCTTGTTCAAGAATTTCTCCTACTTCTCTAGAAAGTAAAGCACGTGGTCCTTCATCATCATTTTCTAATAAGGGATAACCCATAACGATGACATCTGGTTTTTCTTTTTCAATAAGTTTTAAAATCTTATCAATTGCTTCATCATAATCATCTTTTTTAAATCTTATAGTTAAGACATGTCCCGCAATTAAACCAGTCTCAGATTTTGAAACTCCACATGTTACACTCCCTAAATCTAAACCTATATATTTCATTGTAATCATTTTACCTTTAATTTATTAGTATGACTATATGATGATGCTTTTAATATAGAATAATTTATAAATGTTATAATTTAATAGATTTTTAATGGAGGCTGAAAATATGTATTGTACTAAATGCGGTGGTGAAGTAACTGATAAATCAAGATTTTGTCCTAACTGTGGAGCATCTTTAGCATCGAATTCTTTTGAGAATAGAGTGGAAGATACTTTTGATTCTTTCACTAGTACTGCTGAAGATGAAGTTAGAAGTGCTGTTAATGATGTTAAGAATAGTTTTAATGGTGTAAGCAATGGTGGCATGTTGATGACAAACAGAAGCCTACTTTCTTATATTTTCTTAACTATTATTACTTTGGGTATTTATTCTTGGTTCTTTATTTATTCAATTGCTAGAGATGTAAATACTGCATGTAATAATGATGGACAAAAGACTAGTGGACTTGTTGAATATATTCTACTTTCTTTTATCACCTGTGGTATTTATCCAATTATTTGGGAATACAATCTAGGTAATAGATTGGCTGATAACGCAAGAAGATATGGTATGAACTTTCAAGAAAATGGCACATCTGTTTTGATGTGGCATATCTTTGGAATTTTAATTTGTGGTATAGGCCCATTTGTCGCAATG
>CAMKTV010000053.1 GCA_946415785.1 uncultured Solobacterium sp. | reverse complement strand
ACAACCTAATGGAGGGGTTTTTCTTATGAAACTAACGTTTGAAGACAAATTAGAGATTTACAGATTATGGAAAGAAGAAGGATGGAGTTTAAATAGTATAACGAAAAGGTTTAATATTAACTTTTCACATGTGGCATATATGGTTCGTTTAATAGAGAGACACGGCCCAGAGATAGTCTAATATGGTACGAATAAATACTATTCTCCAGAATTCAAGGAAGCAGCTATCAAGAGAGCCTTTTCTGGAAAGAAATCAATTATTTCAATAGCGATTGATTTGGCTCTTCCACGAGATGGATTATTACAAGCTTGGATTAAATCCTATAAGGAAAATGGTTATACTGTAGTTGAAAGGAATCGCGGTAGATATGCCAAAGAAGAAAATAAAGACAGCTCAAGAATACGAAGAAGAACTCAAGCGCTTAAAGGAAGAGAACTTGAGGCTTACCGTCGAGAACGAATACATAAAAAAATTGAGAGCCTTAGTCACAAAAAAGAAAAGTCTCAAAAGAAGAAATCACAGTAGTAATCAGTGAACTAAAGCAAGAGTTACAGGTAAGCCTTAGATTCATTTTAGAAGTTATTAATAATAATCCAAAGCTACCACATATTAGTAAAAGTGATTATTACTACGTATTGTCCAAAGAAGATAAAGACTTAAAGAATGATGAAATAATGAATAGAATCATTTATATTTATTATCAGCACAAAGAAAGATATGGCTATCGAAGAATCTATCTTCAATTGCGTAAGGAAGGATACATAATCAATCATAAGAAAGTCCAACGTTTATTGAAGAAAACGGGATTAGCTGGCATTAAGCGTAATAAGAGAAAGTATTCTTCTTATCAAGGAACGATAGGTAAGATAGCAGATAATATCATCCAAAGAGATTTTTTCTCTAGTAAACCTAATGAAAAGTGGTATACCAATATAACAGAATTCAATCTTAGAGGAGATAAGGCATATCTATACTTGTCCAAATAATTGGGGTCAGTTCAGCCAAGTAACTAATCTTTTTCATTATGGAAACTTATTTCACCAGCTTCAATGTCTCTAATTATGTTGTCATATTCAATTTTTAATGAATAATCATTATTGATTCCTAAAACTTTTATTTTTCTATTTTCATTATCAATATTAGCGTATACTTCTTTATCTTTTAAATAATCGTATTCTTTTATAATTGAATAGTAATCATCATCAATATTATTAAGATTATCTTCAATTGTTTTAAATAATATAATTTTTAATTCTTCAATATTTATTTCTTTATTTAATTCATTAATCATTGATGTTGGTTTTCTTAGATAATCACCTTCAAATTCTTTTTGATTAACATTAATTCCAACACCAACAACTAAACAATCAAGTTTACTACTACTGATTGCTTCTAATAAGATACCACATATTTTTTTATCATTGACATAAACATCATTCGGCCACTTAATGCTTAGATTATGTATATCATACTCTTCTAATGTTTTTATTACACAAAAAGATGTTAATATTGATATTATTTTATATTGTTGAATTAAATAATCATCAGTTAATAAAAGGGAAAACAATAGATTTTTCCCTTTTTCCGATTTCCATATGCGAGCATTCCTGCCCTTACCTGCACTTTGATAATCACTACTTACAAAAGTCATGTTTTCTAAAAAACGATAATTGTTTTTAAGATATGTATTTGTTGAGTCGATATTATCAAAATGAATTGTCTTCATATTATGCAAAGATAGCAAGTAATATACCAGCAGCAATTGCTGATCCGATAACGCCTGCAACATTTGGTCCCATTGCATGCATCAACAAGAAGTTTGATGGATCTTCTCTTTGTCCTTCTTTTTGAACAACTCTGGCTGCCATTGGCACAGCTGATACACCAGCAGCACCAATCATTGGATTAACTTTACCTTTAGTAAATAAACACATTAATTTACCACCAAGTATTCCAAATATTGCCGCAACAATAAAGGCAATAATGCCAAGTGCAAATATTGATAATGTTTGAATAGTTAAGAATGAACTTCCAATAGAAGTTGCACCAACAGATAAGCCAAGCAAAATTGTACAAATATATAACAATGAATTAGCGATTGTGTTTAATAAATTAGGTACAACACCAACTTCTTTAATTAAATTGCCAAGCATTAAGCAACCCACTAGTGGAGTAGCTGTAGGTACAATTAATGAAACAACGATCGTGACAATTATTGGGAATAAAATCTTTTCTGTTTTAGAAACTTCTCTTAATTGTTCCATCTTGATGCGTCTTTCTTTTTTGGTTGTAAAAAGACGAATAATTGGCGGGAAGATAACTGGTACTAAAGCCATATATGAATAAGCGGCCAACGCAATTGGGGCAGCATATTTGCTTACAGTTCCAGATAGTGCCAATAATTTATTTGAAACTAGTATCGCTGTAGGCCCGTCAGCACCTCCAATAATGCCAATTGAAGCAGCCTCATAGAAATTAAATCCTAAGAATAATGCTCCAAAGAAGGCAACAAAGATTCCAACTTGTGCTGCAGCACCAAGTAGCATGGTTTTTTTATTAGCAATTAAAGGTCCAAAGTCAGTTGTTGCACCAATGCCTAAAAATATTAAGCAAGGATATAATTCATTTTCAACACCAAGGTGTAAAACACCTAACAATCCACGATGCAACACTTCACCGTTTGCGCCATATGTAATATAAATCTCTGGGAATAAATTAACTAATATCATTCCAAAAGAAATCGGAATTAATAAATATGGTTCAAATTGTTTTTTAATAGCAAGATATAAGAATAATAAGCCAACAAGTATCATCAATAGATTTTGCCAACTGCCATTACAAATTGAATAGATACCTGTCGATTTAAAGAATTCAGTTAAGAAATCTAATATATTCATATTATTATCCTAAGACGATTAATACGTCCTTATTATTAACAGCAGAACCTTTATTAACTCTTACATCAACAACTTTACCAGCAAATTGTGATTGAATTTCGTTTTCTAATTTCATCGCTTCAATAACTGCAACTGTTTGGCCTTCTTTAACAACATCTCCAACTTTTACTTTAACATCAACAACTTTACCAGCAATTGGAGCTACAATGTTTTTGCCATCTACATTGTTTGTAGATTTTAAAGCATCAGCTTTAATTTCTTCTTTACTTTCTTCTACAGCTTCAAGTTCAACTTCATAAACCTTACCATTAACTTTTACTTTATATACTTTCATTTTATTTGACCTCTCTTACACTTAATACTTGAATGTTCTTCTTTGTTTCATTGCGATAATCAATACTTGCGATTAGTGCTGCCACTACTTTATCTTCATCATTTAAATCTAATGATTCTTTTATTTCTTCGCGGGGTGCATTATCATCGATTATATTTTTTGTTTCTTTTGAATTAATGATTGAACCTACTAATTCAGTTAATATAATGATTAATGCCAATATCACGAAGACCATGACAACAGCGATAATCGCAATTAATCCGCCTTGAGAATAATTGTGAAGATCTAATCCATTAATTCCTTCAATTAATTTTAATGTCATGATTCCTCCTAAATATACATTTCAAATTCATCGCTATCTGATTTTGGATTATATTTGTTGGTTAAGAAATCAACAGCGACTTGTTCAAATAGAGCTAAAGACAAAACATCTTCATCACTTCTTGCTAAATCTTTATACTTTTCTTTTAAAGTCTCATATTCAGGTTCTAACAAATCAGCAGGACGACAAGTGATTACTTTATCATCACCAATAATCTTCTTTTTGATATCTTCATCAACTGGTGAAGGAGATTTACCATATTTGCCATGAAGATAATCTTTAATTTCTTTGGCACATAATTTATATCTCTCGCCACCAAGAATGTTTAATACTGATTGAGTGCCAACCATTTGTGACAATGGTGTTACAAGTGGTGGATAGCCCATTTCTTTTCTTACTATTGGAATTTCTTTTAATACTTCCTCATATTTGTCCATTGCACCTTGATCAGTTAATTGTTTGATCATATTTGATAGCATGCCACCTGGTACTTGATAAGTAAGAATGTTTGGATTAATTTGGAATGATTTAGGATTCAACAAACCATTCTTTAAATACTTATTAACAATTTCTGTAACAATCGGTTCAGCTTTATGAATCTCTTCAACATTAAGTTTTGGATCATATTCACTTCCTTTAAGTGCATAATTTAAAGCTTGAGTTGATGGTTGAGCAGTGCCGTTTGATAATGGAGATAAAGATGTATCAACAATATCAATGCCAGCTTTAATAGCTGCCATATATGTCATTTCGCAAATACCTGCTGTGCAATGACTGTGAAGCTCAATTGGAAGTTTTGAATTCTTCTTTAATGCGCTAACTAGAGCGGTTGCATCATCTGGTAATAGTACTCCAGCCATATCTTTGATACAAATTGAATCAGCACCTAAAGCTTCTATTTCTTTGGCTAAGTTAACATAATAATCAATTGTATGGATTGGCGATGTAGTGTATGACAAAGCAATTTGACATTCACCACCATATTTCTTTGTAGATTCAACAGCTGTTTTTAAATTTCTTAAATCATTTAAGGCATCAAAAACTCTAATGATATCAATTCCATTTTCAATTGATTTTTTACAAAACATATCAACAACATCATCTGAATAGTGACGATAGCCTAAAATGTTTTGTCCTCTAAATAACATTTGTAATTTGGTATTTGGACAAGCTTTTCTTACTGCTCTTAATCTTTCCCATGGATCTTCATTTAAAAATCTTAAGCAAGCATCAAATGTTGCTCCACCCCAGACCTCGATTGCATGATAGCCAACATTATCATAGATCTTACAAAGTTTAACTACTTCTTCAGTAGTCATTCTTGTAGCGAATAATGACTGATGTCCATCACGCACTGATGTTTCAACTATTTTTACCATATTCCACCTTCTATTAAAAAACTCCAAAAATGGAGTTTATATTAAAGCTTAGGTCCAGCCTTTACTAAAACTTTACCTGCTTCATTATTTTCATATTTCTTGAAATTCTTAATAAATCTTTTAGCAAGATCTCTTGCTTTATTGTCCCAATCTTGAGGATTTGTATATGTGTCGCGTGGGTCTAAAATGCCTGTATCAACACCTTCTAAAGATGTAGGAACTTCAAAATCAAAATAAGGAATCTTCTTTGTATCAGATGAATTAATTGCACCAGATAAAATACCATCAATGATACCACGAGTATCTTTAATAGAAATTCTCTTGCCAGTTCCATTCCAACCTGTATTTACAAGGTAAGCCTTAGCACCTGATTTTTCCATCTTCTTAACTAATTCTTCAGCATATTTAGTTGGATGAAGTTCAAGGAACGCTTGGCCAAAACAAGCAGAGAATGTTGGAGTTGGCTCAGTAATTCCTCTCTCCGTACCAGCTAATTTAGCTGTGAATCCAGACAAGAAATAATATTTTGTTTGTTCAGGAGTAAGAATTGATACTGGAGGTAATACACCAAAAGCATCAGCTGATAAGAAGATAATATTTTTTGCATCTGGACCAGCAGAAACAGGACGTACTATCTTTTCAATATGATCAATTGGATAAGAAACACGTGTATTTTCTGTTACTGATTTATCTGCAAAATCTATCTTTCCATTTTCATCTACAGTTACATTTTCTAATAACGCATCTCTTTTAATTGCATTATAAATATCTGGCTCGCTTTCAGCATCAAGATTGATAACTTTAGCATAGCAACCTCCTTCAAGATTAAATACACCATTATCATCCCAGCCGTGCTCATCATCACCAATCAATAAACGTTTAGGATCAGTTGACAACGTTGTCTTGCCAGTTCCTGAAAGTCCAAAGAAAATAGCAGTATTATTTCCATCTAAATCTGTATTAGCAGAACAATGCATTGAAGCGATTCCTTTTAATGGTAGATAGTAGTTCATCATTGAGAACATACCTTTCTTCATTTCTCCACCATACCAAGTATTAATAATGACTTGTTCTTTTGAAGTGATGTTGAAAGCGACACAAGTTTCTGAATTCAAACCTAATTCTTTATAGTTTTCAACTTTAGCTTTTGAAGCACAATAAACGACAAAGTCTGGTTTAAAGTTTTCTTCTTCATCTTTGTTTGGTTTGATAAACATATTTCTTACAAAATGTGCTTGCCAAGCAACTTCCATGACAAATCTAACTGCCATTCTTGTGTCTTTATTAGCGCCACAATATGCATCAACAACGAATAATCTTTTATTAGATAATTCTTTTTTAGCTAATTCTTTTACTGTATTCCAAGTATTGATAGACATTGGGTGATTATCATTAGGATATTCATCACTAGTCCACCAAACAGTATCTTTTGAATTTTCATCAACAACAATATATTTATCCTTAGGAGATCTCCCTGTATAGATACCAGTCATAACATTAACGGCACCTAATTCAGTAACTCTCCCTTTTTCATATCCTTCTAGTTCAGGCTTAGTTTCTTCATTAAATAACATTTCATAAGATGGATTGTAAACAAGCTCTTTTGTGCCAACAATACCATATTCATTTAAATCAATATTCTTCATTTTTCGCCTCTTTCTATATCCGTATAAAAAATATCCAGATTAGAACATATTATATGATGATTTTGATTAATAAACAATGAATATAACCGTCATTTTTATACTGAAAACGGTTACTTTTTTACACTTTCTACTTAAATACTTTTTTCAATTCTTGGAGCTACAACCAAAACAATAATCATCTTTAGAATATCGCCAGGAATAAATGGTATAACACAAGCCATTAAAGCTGCTGACAATGTTGTTTTTGTGAATATCAAAAACCAAATTGTGCCTATAGTATATAGGACAAGGGTTCCAATTAACATTGAAATAAAAATATAAACTAAACGTTTCTTAATTTCATATTTAATAGATATTTTTGATACAAAACCAACGATGAAAGCAAGTGGCAAATAGCCGATAATATATCCACCAGTCATACCAAGAACTCTATCTATTCCTCCAACATAGCCAGATAAAACCGGAAGACCCATCATCGCTAAAAAGATATATAACAAAATAACCAGTGTTGCACGATATTGCTTTAATTCAAAAGCTATTAGCATCACTAAAAGAGTTCCAAGCGATATAGGTACTCCTCCACTTAAAGGAAGAGATAGCGGCGCCATAACACATAATATGGCTGTAAATACAGCCACTAAAATCATATCTTTAGTTTTCATAATAATCTGCTTCTGATCTAAACCCCAAAATTAGGACAACCTAATGGAGGTAATCTATATTTTATCAGAATCAATTTCTTGATCTAAACCCCAAAATTAGGACAA
>CAMKTV010000052.1 GCA_946415785.1 uncultured Solobacterium sp. | reverse complement strand
CATATAAAAACCCTCCTTACTGATTTTGTCCAGTTTGGAGGGTACATATCATAATTTTGGGGTTTAGATCAATCTTCTTTTTATTCTTTTATATGTTCCAGGCCTTGTTTAATGATATTGTAAACATGGTCATCATCTAATGAATAATAGATGGTCTGACCAACACGTTCATTTTTTATTAAGGAAGATGTTTTTAATTTCTTTAATTGATGAGAGATTGCTGATTGACTCATATTTAATTTATCAGCTATCTCATTAACGCTAATCTTTGAATCAAATAATAGTAATAATATTCTAATTCTTGTAGAATCACCAAATACTTTAAATAATTCAGCTAAATCAAAGACATCTTTTTCATTAATTTTTGATTTCATTTTAGGTTCCTCACATATAATGCTCTAATAGCATTTAAGACTGCAATCACCATCACTCCAGTATCTGCAAAGATGGCAAGCCACATACTCGCATAGCCTAGAGCTCCTAGAATTAAACAGATTATTTTAATTCCAATTGCAAAGTAGATGTTTTCGTAAACGATTTTTAGGCATTTCTTCGCTATCTTAATAGCTGTAACTATCTTATATGGATCATCATCCATTAAGACTACATCGGCTGCCTCAATTGCAGCGTCAGATCCTAACGCTCCCATTGATATACCAACATCAGCTCTGGCAATTACAGGAGCATCATTTATACCATCACCAATAAAAGCTAGTACATCATTTTGATTTTTATCTTGAATGATTTTTTCTAGCTTTGATATTTTTTGATTTGGCAATAATTCGCCATATACTTCATCAATATTTAATTCTTTTGCAACATTGTTGGCTGTTTTGTTTTTATCACCTGTTAGCATAATAGTTTTAATGATGCCCATTTCTTTAAGTGCCTTTATAGCCTTTTTAGAAGTTGGCTTAATAGTATCAGCGATATGTAAATGACCTACATATTTGCTGTCAATTGCGACGTATACAATAGTTGATTCATCAAAGCAATCTTCTACTTTAATATCATAATCAGTTAAAAGTTTCTTATTGCCCGCAATTACTTCTTTGCCTAAAACTTTTCCAACAACACCCATACCAGATATTTCTTTAATCGATTCAACTCTTTCTTTGTCAATCTTTTTACCATACTTCTTTACAATTGATTGACCAATAGGATGATTAGATAAACATTCAGCATATGCAGCATATTCCAATAATTCTTCTTCAGATATTTTGCATTCGTGGTAACAGCTGACTTCAAAGATACCTTTTGTCATTGTACCTGTTTTATCAAAGGCAACATATTTAGTTTTTGATAAAGTTTCTAGGTAATTAGAACCTTTTACAAGAATACCCGCATTACTAGCTCCTCCAATACCTCCAAAGAAAGATAAAGGTATTGAAATAACAAGTGCACACGGACAGCTTATAACTAAGAATGTAAATGCACGATATAGCCATGTATTAAAATTTAAATCATTATTTAGAATTAGATTTATTAATGGAGGTAAAAAAGCTAATAATACAGCTCCTAGACATACGATAGGGGTGTAAAAACGCGCAAACTTAGATATAAATTCTTCACTGTGCGATTTATTGCTAGAAGCATTTTCTACAAGATCTAATATTCTTGAAGCAGTTGATTCTTCAAATGCCTTAGTTACTTTTATCTTTAATGTTGAATACATATTGATACAGCCTGATATTACTTCATCATTTATTTTTACATTTAATGGTTTTGATTCACCAGTTAATGCAGCTGTATTTAAGATTGATTCTCCTTCAATAATAATGCCATCAAGAGGAATCTTATCTCCAACTTTTACTAAAATAATGTCTCCTACATTAACTTCATAAGGATCAACTTTGTTTGCTTCATTGTTTTCATCTAACAGATATGCATAGTCAGGTCTAATATCCATAAGTTCAGAAATATTTTTTCTTGATTTTCTGATGGCGTAACTTTGAAACATTTCACCAACCTGATAAAAAAGCATAACGGCAACAGATTCATGATATTCGCCTAAGAAAAAGGCACCAATTGAAGCAATAAACATTAAAAAGTTTTCATCAAATATTTGTCCTTTTATGATACCTTTAATTGCTTTGATTAAAATATCATAGGCAATGAGTAAATAGGGTAAAAGATACAAATATAATGCATATGCATTTTCGTCAATATTTAAAAAATGATATGTAATCAAAATGATGACACAAATGATTATTCTGATTAATATTAATCTAGCTTTTTTATTCATATTATAAATAGATCTCGCAATCGTCTTCTACTTTCTTACAATTCTTTAGAATATTTTTCATTACTTCTTTTTCATCTGTTCCTTCTTCAAATTCAACAATCATTTTTAGAGTCATAAAATTAACTACTGCATCTTTTACGCCTTCAGTTTTTTTAGCAGCTTCTTGCATCTTGTTGGCACAATTAGCACAATCTACATCAATCTTATATGTTTTTTTCATAAAATCCTCCTTATGAATATATGAACATATATTCATATATAATATAGCACAGTATTATATTAATTCAACTATTTATATAGATATGTATTATTTTAAAGATTTAAGATATTCTTCATCAATCATCTTTTTGATTTTTAGCATTGTATCTTTATTTACTTTTAAGACTTTGCGGTCATATGTGTAGAAGCCATTTATTTCTTCTTCTACATCGCTTACTTGGGTATATACACAAGCTGATAGGCCATTTTTAATAGAAGGGATGACCATATTATTGTATGAATCTAATACAGCTTCACTTAATTCTTTTTCATTCTCTTTTCTTCCATAGCCATAGCCAACTTTTCTTTTATTAAAGACATGACCTTTTACTAATCTACTTATTCCACCAAATTCAGACAAGAATAATACTTTATTTTTAAAAACAGTATTTAGAACTTTATTTCTAAAATAGATATGATATGAATCAAAATCAGAATTTTGTTGTTTATACCAGCCAGAAGTAGAATCAAACAATCTGTTTGGATCTAAAGCTTTTAAGATATTATATGCTTCATCACTGTTCTGTTGACCCCAGCCTTCATTATAAATTGTCCAGCCAATTATAGAAGGGTGGTTGTATAAATGCTTAATAGTTTCTGTCGAATGATTTATAAAGATTTCATATTGTTTTTTATTAACTTTTTTAGTGTCATCAATTTTATCAAAGCCCATAGTAGGCAATAACGCTTTCTTAATAAAATCAAATTGACCATTATTTACCATATCCTGGAACACTAACATGCCGTGTGTATCGCAATAATAATAGAATATTTCTGGTTCAATCTTAATATGCTTTCTTAATAAATTAAAACCTAATTCTTTCATCCTTAAGATATCATTTAAATATTCTTTTGGATCTTCTGGCAAATATATACCTTCTTCAAAATATCCTTGGTCTAATACGCCATGTAAGAATATTGGCTCATTGTTTAAATAAATTCTTTTATAACCATTAACTTCTTTAACACTTATTTCTCTTATCGCAAAATAAGACTCAATTTTGTCTGTAGAAGTTTTAATAGAAAAATTATAGATAACAGGGTTGTTTACATCCCAATATTCATAAGGAATATTCAATTTATCAAATTCAACAATTATTTCATTAGTCTTATATTTTTGTTTATATAGATTTCCATTAAAATCAATTACCAAATCAAAGCTATCTGCATCACTATCAATATTTAAGACTAACGATTTTAGATTAATATCAATCTTAAGATTATTGATGGCGTCTTTCTTTGGCACACTTTCTAGCCAAACAGAACCCCAAATACCAGATACTGGTGTATACCACATACCACTTGGCTTTTTGGTCTGTTTGCCATAAGGATAATCGATATTTAAATCATCTTTGACAAAAACTAATAATTTATTTTCTTCTTCTAAATAATTAGTGATATTAAAACTGAAAGGTAAATATCCGCCCACATGACTACCTACAAAATTATCGTTTAAATAGACTTCGCATTCTTGATCTACTGCTCCAAAATGTAGGATTATATTATTATTTTGGTTGATTAATTCTTTATCTAATTTAAATGTTTTCGTGTAATTTAATGTTTCTTCTTTTTCTTTATTTAAATATTCACTTAAATCTGACTCTTTAGGAAACGGAACATTAATATGTTTAGAATTTAATTTCCAATCTCCATCTAGCGATTGAAATGATTGTCTTTTAAATTGAGGACGGGGATAAAGATTAATATAGTTATTCATATCGTAAGTATAGCATAATTGTTTTATAATGTATTATATAGAGACAGGAAAAATAATGGGTTTATTTTCTAATAATGAAAAAACAATATACGAAGGAGAAATCGTTGATTTAATCGAAAATTATCGTTTTAGTGAACAGACCGCTTTTGATGGAGTACCAGTTGTTTATTACGCAATTAGATTGCATGGCAGCGACCATATTGTTGGCAAATGTGATTTGAGATTAAAAATGGATGATTACATGTATTATTATGGCCATGTCGGTTACAGTATTCATCCCGAAGATAGGGGACACCATTACGCCTTAGAGGCTTGCAAAGTATTATTTAGGATTGCTAAAGAAGAGTTTTCGATGAATGAATTATATATAACTTGTAATCCTGATAATGATGCTTCTTATAAAACATTAACTAAATTAAATGGTAAATTAATTGAGGTGGCGAGAATTCCTGAAAATCATGAATTATATAGAGCTGGGAATCGCTATAAATGTATATTCTTATTCAAGATAGATTTAAATGATGGACTATTATGATATAAATGAAGCACTTAAGCTTTTAAAAGAAGGAATATTATTAAAAGACAATAAAACAATATTCGTATTTAAGAATAATAAGTTTTGCTGTTATTTTGATGGTTCTTTAGTGAAGATTAATGAAGAAGATTTCATTGAACTATATAAAAATGATAACTTCTATATTTTTGAAGATAAAGAAATTATCATTGATGAAACTAAAGATGAAGATTATTATCGCTATTACAAGAAATAATTAACGAGATCTTTTAAAATTCATTCCAATTACAGCACCAACAATTCCTCCAATTATATGAGCTAATTGAGAAATTGAGTCTTGTTGAGTTAAACCTGTATAGATTTCTCCACCAAGCCATAATATCGCAACTAGTATTAAGGTAATAGGAACGCCTTTTTCTTTACCAGTAATCGAAGATAAAAGAATGAATGAAAATACAATTCCACTAGCTCCTAATAGTTGAACATTTGGGGCGATGATATTATGACAAATACCAGTTACTACAGATGTAATAATTATAATAATATACAAGCGATCATGATACTTTTCTTCAAGCATAGGCCCAAGCAATAAGATATACATTGAATTTGAAACTAGATGAGTAATGTCAGCATGCCCAAAGACGTGTCCTATTAAACGCACATAAGTAAGCGGGTTTAATAATGATGAACCATAAGTAGAGAATATATAATATGTAGATTCCCCATTAGTTAGTTCTTGTAGTAATAAAGCTAAAATACAGATTGCGACAAACGTAAGCGTGATTGGCGCGTTAAAATATATACGAAATCTTTTCATATCTTAATTATTGCACAAAACTCGTGTGAATAATAAAATTAATTCATGAGTAAAAAAATCGCATTAGTATTAGAAGGTGGCGGAATGCGAGGTGCATATACCGCTGGATGTTTATCTTGGCTTGTTGATAATGGTATCGAATTTGATAGTGCATATGGTATATCAACTGGTGCTGTTCATTTGACTACTTTTCTAATGAAAGATGTAAAAATGTTATATCACACTTCCACTAGAACAATTAATGATAAAGGAGTCATTGGCTTAAAACCTCTATTAAAAGAAGGGGCTATTTGTAGCTATAACTATTTATTTAATATTAAACTTAAAAAAGAACTAGAATATGATATTAAAAATGTATATACAAATTGTGATGCTCATTATGGTGTCTATGATTTAAGTCAAGGCAAAACTATCTATTTGCCATTAAAAGATATGAATATGAATATTTTAAAGGCGTGTTGTACATTGCCTATAATTGGTCACATTGTTATAGAAGGTGATCATGAATATTTAGATGGTGGCATTACTAAGATGATACCAATTGAAAAAGCTGTTGAAGACAACAATACTGATTATTTAATTATTACAACTAAGCCTTTAGACTATATTCGTAAACCCGCAAAAGATTTAGTCGTAAAATTGATGGCTAAAGTTTATAAAAGATGTCCAACAATTGCGAATGATTACAAAAATCGTCATTTAAATTATCAAAAACAAATTGATCTTATTAAAAAAATAGAAAGCACTGGCCATCTTTTCTATCGTTATCCAAGTCAAACAATAGATGTTTCTAGACTTCGTGGCAAGACGGAAGATCTAATTAAATTATATGAATTAGGCAGAAAAGATATGGAAGATAATAAAGAAGCAATTCTTAAAATTATTAAAAAATGAAAAAAACATTTTTAATATTACTGATTTTTCTTTTGTCAGCTTGTTTTACTAAAGAAAGCAAAATAGTTGTTGAAGAATATATTGAGCCAATTAATGATATTGAAGTTTTTGAATATTTAAATTCTGAAACCAAGTCTTTATTATATAAGTCAAATAGTGGTGAAGATGTTCCAACATATGCCTTAGAAATGCTAGGCAAAGAAATAAAAGATATTACAGTTAAAGATATTAACAATAATGACATTAATTTTAATGATTATAAAGATTCAAAAGTTGTCTTAGAAATAGTTGGATATTGGTGTTCTCATTGTAAGGAACAGACAATCAAATTTAATGAGTCTTTAATTAAAAAATATCCAGATATTATTTTTATTCAATATTTCAATGAAGGGACAATCCCTCAAATAGAAGCTTTCTATAAAGAATTATCGTTAGATTTACCAGATAATTTAATTATTATCCCTGAAAATAAAGAATTTTCTAATTATTTGTTGAATAATTTTAATCCCAACTATTATCCTGGTTTTTTATTCTTCAACAATAATGTCTTAACTTTTTTAAGAGCTAAGTCTTTAACATTAAGTGAATTAGATGCTATATATGATGTTGCCTATGTAAACAATATTGATGCAAAGGATTTAGTTGATGAAAACGGTAAATCAATTTTTGAATATAAGCGTTCAAAAGATGACCTAATTAACGATTTAAAAGAAAACAATTATAAATTAATAGAACTATTGGATAATGATGGCGTTACTGTAAAGAACACATTAGAATTCATGGGTAAAAAGTTTGAATTCTATAAACAATATGAAAATGATTCCGCATTTAACAGTGAAGTAGATTTTCTTGATTATCTAAATTCTGATTTAGTTATTGTTTATTATTTTTATACCAATGAAGAATCAATTGATATGATTAATGAATTCTATAACACAAATAAAGATATTGATGTGATTGTCTTGAATGTAAGTGATGAAAACAATGAAGATTTGGCAATGAAATTTGAACCTAAATTGGTATCTATTATGAATCAGGTCCCTACACA
The DNA here is from genome assembly GCA_946415785.1 of uncultured Solobacterium sp. GTDB lineage: Bacteria > Bacillota_I > Bacilli_A > Erysipelotrichales > Erysipelotrichaceae > Colivicinus. Next base: position 14 of record CAMKTV010000052.1, on the reverse strand, counting down.
ATTGAATGATGTTG
>CAMKTV010000051.1 GCA_946415785.1 uncultured Solobacterium sp. | reverse complement strand
ATATTCCTCTTGGTACTTTAGATATTAATTTCTATCGTGATGATTTAGAAAAAGTAGCTGTTAATCCTTTATTAAAAAAGGAGGAATTACCTTTTTCTATAAATGAAAAAGAAGTAATCTTAATTGATGATGTAATATTTACTGGTAGAACAGTTAGAGCTGCTATTGATGCTCTATTTGATATGGGTAGACCTGATAAGGTATCTTTATTGGTTTTAATTGATAGAGGGCATAGAGAGTTGCCAATAAGAGCTGATTATGTAGGTAAGAATATCCCAACATCTTTAAATGAAATTGTAAGTGTTAATATTAATCCTGTTGATGAATTAAATAATGTCGAATTATTAGAAAAAATATCAAATTTTTAAGTGTTTTCACATTGACAAATCGACCATATTAGATAAAATAAAAACAGTTAGATATTAATCTTTAAGTCCAATACAGAGATATTGGTAAGATTGAGTGATTAAATAGTTGTTTTTCATGAAATCAAACCTTGTCTATGGACAAGGTTTTTTAAAGAGAATTTAACTAGAGGGAGAGAAAAACATGAAATTAATCTATGGTATTGAAGATCGACCAGCGCTTAGCAAATTAATCGTTTTCGGTATTCAACAATTGTTGGCAATTATGGCTGCAACTTTAGTTGTTCCTGTAATTGTTGGTAACGGTATGCAACCATCAGCTGCATTATTTGGTGCTGGTGTTGGTACTTTAACTTATGTATTATTCACTAAAAAGAAATCACCAGTATTCTTAGGGTCTTCATTTGCTTTCTTAGGATCTATGGCATCTGCATTTGCTGGTGCTGTTAGCGTGCAAGCAGGTTATGCAGGACTTATTATTGGTGCTGCGTTTGCAGGTCTAGTATATGTTGTTATATCTTTAATTGTTAAACTAGTTGGTGTTGAATGGATTGATAAATTAATGCCAAAATCTGTAATTGGCCCAACTGTTGCAATCATCGGATTATCTCTTGCAGGAAACGCAATTGGTGATTTACAAAAATCTGGTACTGGCAGTGCAAGCGTATATGTTTGTATTATTTGCGGTTTAGTTACATTAGCGGTTGTAATGCTATGTTCAGTTTCTAAAAAGAAATCATTAAAACTAATTCCATTTATCGTTGGTATCTTAGCTGGCTATTTAGTAGCAGTAATATTTACAGTTGTTGGTTTAAAGACTGGCAATGAAGCTCTAATGGTAATTGATTTCTCAAATTTTGCAAATTTAAAATTATTAGAAGTTCCTTCATTTACATTCTTAACTGCTGCTAAAGGCTTAAAGGATTTAAATGCTTCTTATATCTTTACAATCTTTGTAGCATATGTGCCAGTTGCCTTTGTTGTATTTGCTGAACATATTGCTGACCACAAGAACATTTCTTCAATCATTGAAAAAGATTTATTAAAAGATCCAGGCCTATCAAGAACCTTGTTAGGTGATGGCGTTGGTTCAATGGTAGGTGCCTTCTTTGGTGGTTGTCCTAATACTACTTATGGTGAATCTGTAGCTTGTGTTGCTTTAACAGGAAATGCTTCAGTATCTTCAATCGTCACAGCATCTTTCTTAGCAATCATCATCTCATTCTTCTCACCATTTGTTGCCTTCGTAAATTCTATTCCATCTTGTGTAATGGGTGGTGTATGTATGGCTCTATATGGTTTTATCGCTGTATCTGGTCTAAAGATGATTCAAAAAGTTGATTTAGAAGATAATAAGAATTTATTTGTAGTATCTGTAATTCTAGTATCTGGTATTGGTGGTTTAACAATTAGATTTGGCGCTGTATCATTGACTGCTATTGCTACTTCATTAATTCTTGGTATCTTAACAAATCTAATGTTAAAGAATCGAAATTAAACATACTAAAAATCAATTATTACTAAGCAGGTTAAACATCCTGCTTTTATTTTGTATAATTATTCTATGCAACAATTCTTTATTGATACCGCTATAAAAGAAAAAGATATCGTTGAACTTAATAATGACATTCTTTATCAATTAAAGAAAGTATTAAGAGCTAATGATGGATATGAATTTAGATTAGTTGATGTAAATCAAAATATTTTCTTATGTGAATTATCTGATAATAAAGCGAAAGTAAATAAAGAATTAAAAGAAAATAACGAAGTAGATGTTGATATAACTGTTATTTTATCTTTAATTAAAAATGATAAGATGGATTTTGCCTTACAGAAATTAACTGAATTAGGTGTTAAAAGAATTGTTCCTTATAAAGCATATAGATCAGTTGTTAAAGAAGGAAAGGCGAATAATAAATTAGATCGTTTTAAAAAGATTGTAAGAGAAGCTAGTGAACAATCTCATCGAAATATTATTCCTGAAATATGTGATTACGCAGATATCAACGATTTAGGTAAGTATAAAAGCGAATTAAATCTAATTGCATATGAAAAGAATGATGATATTGAAAATGATTTTAAAGGATATAAATCAATTACTTTAATCATCGGGCCAGAAGGTGGTTTTGATATTGAAGAAGTTAATAAAATAATTGATATGGGCTATAAACCTATATCTTTAGGAAAAAGAATATTAAGAGCTGAAACTGCTGCCATATATTTAAGTAGTATTATTATAGGAGCTAATCAATGAAAAGCTTTGCGATAATGGTTTTGGGTTGCAAAGTTAATGACTATGAAGCAACCTTCCTTAGAAACAAAATGTTAAAAGATTATAAGGAAGTTTCATTTAAAGAAGCTGCTGATATTTATATTATTTTTACTTGTTGTGTAACAAACATGGCAGAAGCAAAGACAAGAAAGATGTTACATAAAGCTAAAGCAAATAATCCTGATGCTTATGTTGTCGCAATTGGCTGTTTAAGCCAAATAAAAGGTGACAGTGAAGACTTTAAAGATGTTGACTTAATAATAGGCTCTTCTAAGAAAAAAGATGCCTATGAGCTTATAAATGAACATTTTAAAGGTGATGTTGTTGAAAAACTTGAAGATGTTAAATTTGAAAATCTTTGTTTAGATAGTTATCCTAAGAAATCTCGTTGCTTCTTAAAAGTTCAAGATGGCTGTAACCAATATTGTGCATATTGCATTATTCCATATGCCAGAGGAAAAGAAAGATCAGCTGATTACGAAGATTTAATCAAACAGGCTATTATTCTTTCTAAAACTAATAAAGAATTAGTATTAACTGGCATTCATACTGGTCGTTATAATGATGGAAAACACAATCTATATGATTTATTAAAAGGACTATCAGAAATAGAAGATTTAAAGACAATCAGATTATCTTCTATTGAGATTAATGAAATAAGTGATGAAATAATTGAATTAATGAAAAATAATAGCAAATTAGCTCATCATCTCCATATTCCTGTTCAATCTTGTAATGATGTGATTTTAAAATCAATGAATAGGACTTATACAATTGAAGAATTCATTAATAGAATTAATTATATTCGTAAACAAATACCTGATATATCAATTAGTACCGATTTGATTGTCGGCTTCCCAGGTGAAAGTGATGAATTATTTAAAGATACAATTGAAAATATTAAAAAGATTAAATTCTCATTTATTCATGTTTTTCCTTATTCTAGAAAGAAAGGCACTAAAGCAGATAAATTTGAAGGCCATCTTGATTCTAAAATAAAGAAAGAAAGAGTTAATCAGATAATTGATATCAATAGAGAATTAATCTTAGATTTTAATTCTAAATTTATAAACAAAGAATTAGAATTATTAATTGAGAAGAAAGATGATAACTATGTATATGGATATGTTAAACAATATTTTTATGTAAAAGCTAATGGTAATGGTAATATTGGCGATATTGTTAAAATAATAGTAGATGAAGTAAATATCGATGAGGTGTTAGGCCATGTTATTGTCTGAATTATTTGAATCTTGTCCAGAAATAGAAATTAAGCAATTATCAATTGATAGTCGTTTGCCTATGAAAGACTGTATCTTTTTCTGCTTATCTGGCATAAGATATGACGGACATGACTATATAAATGAAGCAATTAAAAATGGCGCTAATGTCATTGTCTATGAAGATGATGATGTCGACACAAGCTTAAATGCTATTTTTATTAAAGTAAATAATGTGGCTAACTGTCTAAACTCTATTGCATCAAAGTTTTATGGTAATCCAGAAAAAGAAGTTGAATCATATGTTGTGTGTGGCTGTGAGGGTCAAAGTAGCGTTAATCATATAATTGCTAATATTATTAATAAATATAAACCATGCGCGTCTATAGGCATACTTGGTATTAATTATGGTAGTCATCATTTATCAACTAGTTATCCAACGTTAACTATTCTTGACAATTTTAAATATTTAAATGAATTTAGAAAGAATGATATCAAAGCAGCAGTATTTGAAACAGAAGTTTTGTCATTATCATATAAGAAATTAGACAGCATCAATCCTAAAGCTTTCATTTATACATCAACAAATCAATTATCCGGTTCATATAAAGAAATTGGTTTTAATTATTATGACGCTTTATGTAATTATCTATATTGTAATGAAGATGATGTGCTTGTTGTTTTAAATAGAGATGACGAATCATATGAAGAATTATCTAAAGCAGTTGAGCAAAGATATGTTTCTTATGGTTTTGATTCTGATAGTGATTATCTAATTGCTGATATTGATATTAAGAATAATGAGACTTATTTCTCTTTGTTATTCAATAATGAAGTCCATGATTTTAAAATGAATCTATTAGGCCTAAGTAACATCTATAATGCAGCAGCTGCCATTGTAACTTTAATTGAAACTGGCTATCCAATAGATGATATTAAAAATTATTTAAAAGACATTCCTCCACTTGAAGGAATAGTTGAAAAAGTTGATAAAGAATATAACATCTATGTTGATTGTGCTAATAATGTAAATGATATAAAAGCTATATATGATTTTGCCACTACTATTAAACAAAAAGACGCGAAAATATATGTAGTATGGGGAATTAACAGTTCTGATGAAGAAGAAACAATTAAAGAGATTGCTAAAGAATCAAAAGACAAAATATATGAAATGATTTTGACGGAAAATAATACATATAACGGCAATATTTTTGGCTTAATAAATAAAACGAGTCATTATTTTGATGATATTAAAGTGATAGTTGTTGAAGATCGTTATATTGCGATTGAATCCGCTATTGAATTATTAAACAAGAATGATATTTTATTAATATTAGGTAAAGGCAACGAAACAACAATCACTAGAAATTTAGGCAGACAAACATATTTAGGTGATAAAAATATTGCCCTAGAAGTCATAAAAAGTATAAAAAATGAAGAAAATAGTGAATATTATTAAGAATATTTGTTATAATGATTAAGCGTTAAATCAAGAAGGGGGGTGTTATTGAATGTCAAAAGTAGTTGTTAAAGAGAATGAACAACTTGATGAAGCTTTACGTCGTTTTAAAAGACAAGTTTCTCGTAACGGAACCCTTTTAGAAGTCAGAAAACGTGAATATTATGTTAAACCTGGCGTAAAGAAAAGATTAAAACGTGAAGCCGCTAGAAAAGCAAGGAAAGGAAAATAGTGTTATAAACACTATTTTTTATTTATAATTTAATTATGAATTATAAAGAAATTATTTTAGAAGACTTAAATCAAGAAGAATTAATTAATTTATTTGGTACCAAAAACAAGAATATTAAGATTATTAAAGAGTTATTCAACTCAGAAATTATCGCTAGAGGTAATTCACTTAAAACTGATAGTCTAGATTTTGAAACATTTAATGATTTAATTAAGTACCTTTGTGAATCAATTAAAAAAGGTGATTTAATTGATGAAACCTTAATCAATCAAATATATAAAAATCTAAAGAATAATAATGAACTTAATTGGCAAAACAAAATAGCAATCCATACTAGTTCAGGCAAACCAATTAAATATAAAACATATAAACAGTATTTATTTAATGAATCATTAAAGAATAATGATTTAATCTTTTCAATTGGTCCAGCCGGTACTGGTAAAACTTTTTTTGCGGTTATTGAAGCCGTAAAAGCATTAAAGAATGGTGATGTTAAAAAACTAATCTTAACTAGACCGGCTGTAGAAGCTGGTGAATCATTAGGATTTTTACCTGGTGATTTAAAAGAAAAAGTTGATCCATATCTAATGCCTTTATATGATTCATTAGATGAATTGTTAGGACATGAACAAGTTGAAAAGCTCATTGAAAAAAATATTATTGAAGTAATACCTTTAGCATATATGCGTGGTAGAACATTAAATGATGCCTTTGTGATTTTAGATGAAGCACAAAATACTACTAGAGGTCAAATGTTAATGTTTTTAACAAGACTTGGCTATAATTCTAAAATGGTTGTCAATGGTGATTTAACGCAAATTGATTTAAACATTAAGCAACAACAAAGTGGTCTTGTAGAAGCATGTAATAAATTAAAGAATATAAAGAAAATTGAATTTATTGAATTTGAAAACAATGATATCGTACGTAATCCATTAGTAGAAAGGATAGTTGAAAAGTTTAACAAATAATTATGAAGACAATATTAATCGCAACCGGTAATGCCCATAAGGTGCAAGAATTTAAAGACATCTTAGATATCTTAAATATCGATGTCAAACTAATTTCTCCAAAAGATTTTAATGATTATAGTGAACCTGAAGAAAATGGCTCATCTTATCAAGAAAATTCTTATATTAAAGCTAAATATTATTATGATAAGTATCATTATCCAACTTTAGCTGATGATAGTGGTGTAGAAATAGATTTCTTTGGTGGCAAACCTGGTATTTATTCAGCAAGATTTTTAAGCGATATGAGCACCAAAGAAAGAAACCTATATATAACTGATCTAATGAAAGATTCTAAAAAAAGAAATGCATCTTTTCATTGTGTTTTAACTTATATTGAAAATGATGTTGTAAAAAAATATGAAGGCATATTAAATGGCAAGATTGCGCAAAAGCCAATTGGTGAAGAAGGCTTTGGCTATGATCCTATTTTTATTGCGGATGGCTTTGAAACAACTAATGCTGCATTAGGCCAGGATTTTAAAAACAGACATTCACATCGTGCAATAGCTTTAAGAAAGTGGGCAAGTGATTTTGAGAAATAAAATATTGTCAGTCATTTGTTTTATATCTTTATTATTAGCGACCATTATTTCTGTTATTAATTTTTGGTGCTTTAATAAAGCTTTTTATCTATATGAATATGAAAATTTAAACACTGCAGAAAGTATTGGAATATCTTCATCAGATTTAAGCAAAACTACTGATGTTTTATTGAATTATCTAAAAGAAGAAAATTCTACACTTGATATTGAAGTTAATATAAAAGGGCAATTAAGAGAAGTATTTAACAAACGAGAAAAAGATCATATGGTTGATGTTAAAAATCTTTATAATACCTGTATGAAATTTAGAAACTATTGCGTTGCCGTATATGCTTTCTGTATGATTTTATTAGTCATTAATAAAGGACTTAATTCTTTATATAAAGGATATTTAAAAGCATTAGGAATATTCGGAGCCATCTTTGCGTTTGCCGGGATATTCTGTTTAATTGATTTTGATTCATTCTGGTTAGAATTCCATCATATCTTTTTTCCAAGTAATGATCTTTGGTTATTAGATCCTAGAACTGATGTCCTTATTATGATGGTTCCAAGTAAATTCTTCTTTGATTTATGTATTTC
>CAMKTV010000050.1 GCA_946415785.1 uncultured Solobacterium sp. | reverse complement strand
ATCAATTAATAATGGTACCATGTTCTTTGGTGCCAATGATGTATTTGAAAACATTGATTTTTCAATAAAAGAAAATGAAAAGATTGCCCTCGTTGGCAGAAACGGGTCGGGGAAAACGACACTTTTAAAAGTGCTTCTAGGCAAAGAAGAATTAAACAGTGGACAGTTAATTAAACCTAATAAGATTAATATTGGCTATTTAAACCAGAATTCTTTATTGGATTCTAATTTAATTGTTGAAGATGAATTACTGGATGCGTTTAAAGATTTAATCACTTTAGAAAACAGATTAAACCAATTAGCTAAACAATTAGAAAATAATCATAGTCAGAAATTAATTGATGATTATGCCAAATTAGAAGAAGAGTTTAATTTTAAAGGCGGTTATAATTATCATTTTGAAATGGAAAATGTTTTGTTTGGTTTTGGCTTTAAAAAAGAAGATTTAAAAAGAAATGTGAACAGTTTTTCTGGGGGCGAAAAAACTAAATTAGCCTTCGTTAAACTCTTACTTACAAAGCCTGATATCTTATTGCTGGATGAACCGACAAACCATTTGGATTTACATACTATTGAATGGCTGGAAAATTATTTAGCCAAATATAAGAAAGCAATTGTTGTTGTATCACACGATAGAATCTTTTTAGATAAGATTGCAGATTGTGTCTATGAATTAGAATATGGACATATAAAAAAATATGCTGGCAATTACACAAGTTTTGTGGAACAGAAAAAAGCCAATTTCTTAAAAGATGAAGCAGCATATAAAAGACAACAAAAAAATATCAAACATCTAGAAGAACTCATTGAACAGTTCCGTTATAAGAAAAATAAAGCAGCCTTTGCTCAAAGCAAGATTAAATATCTGGAAAGAATGGATAAATTAGAAGATCCTAAAAAAGCAGATACAAAATCATTTAAAGCTCATTTTGTTTGTGCCAATAGGGGTGGCAAAAATGTTTTAAGTTTAGATCATTTAAAGGTTGGCTATGACCATCCATTATGCGAAGTTAGCTTAGATATCTTAAGAGGACAAAGAATCTGTATCATGGGTGATAATGGCACAGGCAAGTCAACATTATTAAAAACTATCGTAGGCTTAATTAAACCACTTGGTGGCTATATGTTAGTAGGACATCAGATTGAGATGGGCTATTTTGATCAGAATGTTGCATCTTTTAAAAATGGAAATACAGTATTGGAAGAACTGTGGAATGAATATCCTTTAAAAGACATGTATGAAATAAGAAGTGTTTTAGGTGCCTTCCTATTTACAAGTGATGAAGTATTTAAAGATGTTTCTGTTTTATCGGGTGGCGAAAAAGTTCGTTTATTATTAGCCAAACTCATGCTTAAAAAAGCCAACTTCTTAATACTTGATGAACCTACCAATAATCTAGACATCATTTCAAAAGAAGCTCTTGAAGAAGCTTTAAAAGAATATGATGGAACAATTCTCTTTGTATCACATGACCGTTATTTCATTAAAGAAATTGCGACCTCGTGTCTTGTGATTGATGAAAACAAAGTAACATATTATCCTGATGGCTATATGGATTATATTGATGTCAAGAAAAAAGAAGAAATCAAACAGGAAAAGAAGAATGAAAAAGTTGAATTAAAAGTGATGAAGAATCGTCCTAAATATAATCTTAAGAAGATTGAACAGGAAATAGATGAATTAGAAAAATTATTAGAAGAAAAAAGAGCTTTAAGATTTGAACCAGAATATTATCAGAATCAGTTAAAGATGCATGAACTGGATGAAGAAATAGATGAAATCCATAATAAGATTCATTTAGCTACTAAGGAGTGGGAATTAGCGATGGAAGAAAGTGAGAATCATTAATGAAAAAGAATAATTTTTTTGATAAGTTTTATAAAGATTATGAAAAAAATGAAGAAGGAAAATATGTCTATGTAGGTAATCTTTATAAATTAAAAAACAGTCCTGAAGAAATAAAAGTCTTAGTTAGAAGATATTGGCTTATCTGTCTTTGTCTTTTTGGCTTAGAAATTGGTGCAGGCTTTTTACCTTTTAAAGGAATGATTGATACATCATATCTGATTCTTCCTTACTGTTTAGAATTAATAAGCATCTTAATGATATTGTGGGGCTGTTTCTACTTATCTAATGGAAGAAATGGCTTAAGTGAAAGTCAATATAAAAAATCAATTCTAAGAATTAGAATCAATACACCTGTTTTAATGATTTTGGCTTCTTTAAGTTTTACTCTGGCTATAATCTATGTTTCTTTCCATGGCTTTAATGATGATTTAATCTATTTTATTCTTTTTGAAATAATTAAGATTGTAATCTTTGTATTAGGCTTATTAATAAATAAAAAGACCAAGAGTTTAGAATTTGAAGTTAGTAGTAAACAAGCACAATAGGTTATAATAATAAAGAAAAATAAAGGAGAATAATATGGCTAATTGTTTAGTTGCTCAAAGTGGAGGACCAACAGCAGTTATTAACTCAACTGTTGCGGGTGTAGTAAAAGCGAATCAGATGAATCCTTATTATGATAAGGTTTATGGTGGACTTAACGGAATTGAGGGAATCTTAAAAGAAAGATTTGTGGATTTGACTAATATGTCTGATGAAGAAAATGTTATTTTAAGACAGACACCTTCTAGTGCTTTAGGATCTTGTCGCTATAAATTAAAAAGAGATAAAAAGGAAGACTTTGAATTATTATTTAAAATATTAGACAAATATAACATTGAAACAATGTTCTATACTGGTGGTAATGATTCAATGGATACTGTTGCGGCATTAAGTGAATATGCTAAGGCAAATAATATCACTAATCATCGTTTTGTAGGCTGTCCTAAAACAGTCGATAATGATTTAGTTATCACTGATCATTGTCCAGGTTTTGGCAGCGCTGCTAAGATTATAACGTTTATACAAGACAAGAAGTATTTGTATTAGAAACAATGGGTAGAGATGCTGGCTGGTTGGCTGCAAGTGCTTGTCTATCAGGAATCGTTGATTTATTGTGTTTACCTGAAATTCCTTTTGATAAAGAAAAATTCTTAGAACAGGTTAAAAACTGCATGGAAGAAAAGAATAAATGTTACATCGTTGTATCTGAAGGATGCAAATATGCTGACGGAACTTATATTGCTGCTGGACAAGCTAAAAATGATGGCTTTGGACACGCAATGTTAGGTGGTGCAGGACAGGCAATTAAACAGATGATTTTAGATAGTGGTGTCGCTGAAAGATGTAAAGTTCAAGACTTATCAACTGCCCAAAGATGTTTCGCATCTCAACAATCTCTAGTTGATGTAACTGAATCATTCAATCTAGGTATGTCAGCACATATGCGCAGTACTAATCCTGAATTTACTGGCAAGATGGTTGGTTTAGTAAGAAAAGATAGTGCTGAATATGATGTGCAGTTTATTGCTGTTGATGCAACTGAAGTCGCAAATAATGTTAAAGGCTTCCCAACTAATTGGGTAAAACCTAATTATGCTGGTATATCTAAAGAAGCAATTGAATATCTAGAACCATTGATTAAAGGAAGTCCAACTATTCTATACAAGAATGGTATTCCTGCTTATGTAAAACCATTCTATATGCGTTAAAAAAAGAAACTTCGGTTTCTTTTTTAAAGAGGAAATATGAGACAAGAATTATATAACCAAATATTTAAAAGAAAATCATTTCATCTATTTAGAAATATCGGTAAAGAAAAAATAAGTAATGAAGAACTAAAAGATATTGAAGAAACCTTCTATACTTTTATTCCTTTAATTAAGGATATAAAAGTAAGAATCAGAATAGTTGAAAACGTAAATACCTGTAAAAGAGGACAGGAGTATTGTGTTTTATTCTATTCTGAAGTTAAAGATAATTATCTTCAAAATATTGGCTATTTAGGTGAACAATTAGATTTATATCTGGTTTCTAAAAATATCGGTACTTTATGGTTTGGGATTGGCAAGAATGATGACATGGTTGATGGCTTACCATTTGTGATTATGATGGCTATTGCCAAAGTAGATAGCCAAGATAAATTTAGAAAAGATATGTATAAATCTAAAAGGAAAGCATTAACTGAGATATGGGAAGGTGACTATTATAAAGATATAGGTGATATTGTGCGTTTTGCGCCTAGCGCTTGTAATAGCCAACCATGGCTAGTCAAAGCAAATGATAAACAGCTTGAAGTGTATCGTTATCATAATCTTTCAAAAAGAGGTATTATGCCTAAAGATAAAGTCAATTTCTATAATCAGATTGATATTGGCATCTTTATCTGTTTCTTAGATTTAGTTTTAGATAATAAGAGAATTAATTATAAAAAAGAAATATTTGTCGAAGAAAATCATGAAGCACCATTAAATAAAATTACCACTTATAAAATGATTGACTAATGTGATATGATTGAGTGGTGAATAAACAGGTTAAGTACAGTTTGATATTATTAATTCCTTCAATGATTTGGGGTTTTGCGTTCGCTTTCCAGAAATTTGGAGCTAATGCGATTGGACCATATACTTTCATTGCATTCAGGAATTATTTCGCAGCAGCGACAATGCTTTTGTTGTGGCTTGGTTTAAGAAAAAAGAGCAAAGAAGAAAATTATGATATTAAATATACAATTAAGATCGGCATCATATTAGGCTTACTTGAACTTTCAGCAACAACCCTTCAACAAATTGGCATTGGTTATACAACTGCATCTAAAAGCAGTTTTATTACTTCAACTTATGTAATACTTGTTCCTATCATTGGTTATTTTGGTGGTAAGAAATTAAATAAGCGTATTTTATTATGTGTCATCCTTGAATTATTAGGATTATATTTGTTATGTATCAAAGAAGATTTTTCAATTAATTTTGGTGATGTTTTAACAATGACATGTGCATTAATATTTGCTTTCCATATTGTAACAATTGATAAAGCTAGCAAGAGCGTAGATATTATTTTATTAAATCTTGTTCAATTTATAACTTGTTCAATATTTGCCACTTTCACATTGATTGGCTTTGAATTTCCACTTGATATACAAGGAGTTAAACAAGCAATCGTTCCTTTAGCTTACACAGGAATTCTAAGTTCTGCAATTTGTGTAACAATACAGGTATTAATTCAAAAAGAATTAGACCCAACAATTGCTTCTTTGATTATGTGTATAGAATCGGTTTTTGGGGCAATAGGTGGTTGGCTAATACTTAACGAAATATTAAATACAAAAGAATTATTAGGCTGCGCAATTGTTTTTGCCTCAATCGTAATATCACAATTACCTGAAAAGAAAAAAAGAATTTTGAAAAATTTTTCATAAATGTGAAAAAAATATGAAATTTTTATTGAGATTATTTTAATGCATCTTTATAATTATTATATATGCACATTTTTTATGTTGCATAAACAAGGAGGAAAAATATGAAGAAATTATTAGTCGCTTTATTAGCTCTATTACTTCTAGTTGGCTGTACAGGCAACGGTGGTAAGGGCGAAGATGCAGGCGCAAGAAAAGAAGTAGACACTTATTCGATGATTGATAACTTCGATATTACAACACTTGATTATGTGTTCAATAACAAATCATCAAATGGTGACTATCTTTCTAACTTTATTGAAGGTCTATTAACTCAAGATCCTCATGGTACCTTAATTGAAGGTATGGCTAAAGAATGGTATAGCAATGAAGATGCTTCTGAATGGACATTCATTATTCGTGACGATGCTACTTGGTCAACAGCATCTGGTGAAGTTTATGCAAAAGTTACTGCTGAAGACTTCGTTACAGGTTTAAAACATGCTGCTGATGTTAAGTCAGAAACAATCGGTCTAGTACAAGGTTTAATCGTTGGTTTAGATGCTTACTATAATGGTACTGGTACTTGGGAAGAAGTTGGTATCAAAGCTGAAGGTAATAAATTAACTTATACTTTAACTGGTCCATGTGGTTATTTCGATGGTATGACTACATACTCAATCTTATGGCCAATCAATGCTGAATTCTTAGAATCTAAAGGTTCTGATTTCGGTTCAGTTTCTGCTGACTCTATTCTTTATAATGGTTGCTACATCTTAACTTCTCTAATCGCTGCACAAGAAGTTAAATTCGATGCTAACCCTAACTACTACGATAAAGAAAACGTTAATGTACAACATGTAGTTGTAACTTATACAAACGGTGAAGATCCAACTCAAAACTTCAAGATGTTCGTAAATGGTGAAGTATCTTCTACTGCTATTAACGGTTCTTATCCAGAAGTTGTTGAAGAAGCTAACGAAAAATATGCTGAAAACCAATACAAGTCAGATACAACTGCTACTTCTTATTGGGGTTCATTCAACTTCGATAGAGTATTATTCAACTTACACAATGATCCATCTGTATCAACAACTGCTAAAGAAACTGATGCACAAAAAGCTGATGCTAAAGCTGCTATCCTTAACAAGAACTTCCGTTTAGCTATTTTCTCTGCTTATAGCACAAAAGCTACTCAAGCTATCTCTATGGGTGAAGAAAGAGCTCTAGATGCTGCTAGAAATACATTAGTTCCTTATACATTTGCTACTACTACTGATGGTAAGAGCTACGGTTCTTTAGTAACTGCTTATCTTGAAGAAATCGAACCAGAATTCAAGGGCATCAACTTAAATGATGGCCAAGATGCTTGGTACAATCCTGAAAGAGCACAAAAATTTGCTGCTGCTGCTAAAGAAGAATTAGGCGATTCAGTTTCTGCATGGCCAGTAATCCTTGACTACCCAGTTTATGCTGCTTCTGAAAACAACAAGAACGCTGCATTAGCTATGGAAAAAGCCATTGAAGATGCAATCGGTGAATACGTTGATGTTAACCTTGTTATGTTAGAAGGTGATTCAAGCGTTTATTACTCTGCATTCTATTCAATCTCTTATGGTAACCAAAACTCAATCGACTTCGCATTCTCTGCTGGATGGGGTCCTGACTATGGTGATCCTCTAACTTATATCCACTGCTTCGATGCTGATGAAGGCGATATGTTAGCTTACTCTGGCTTAGATTTAGCTTCTTATGAAGGCAAGACTGCTGAAAACGAAGCTGCAATCGTAGCTATCGGTCTAAGAGAAATCAAAGAAGATATCGATGCTGCTGCAACACTTTCTGGTGATGAAAGAATTAATGCATTTGCTAAGATTGAAGCTAAATTATTAGGCTATGGTATCTTAAGACCATTCTCTACATCAGGCGCAACCTTAGGTGTAAGCTGTGTTAAACCATATTCTGCTGCTTATGGTCTATATGGTCAAGCTTCTTACAATAGAGTTCCTTACTTCAAATATATGGTTGTTTATGATCAACCAATCACTGCTGCTGAACATGATGCTGCTAAAGCTGCATGGTTAGCTGGTGAATAATATTTAGTTTTAGATTAGATTAATTATAGAAACCGAAGATATAATTGTCTTCGGTTTCTATTTCTCATAAGAGAAGCAAGGAGGATGTATGAATAAGAAGAAAAGCTATATTCTAAGTCGTCTGTTAAGATCGATGATATCGATTCTTGTTATTATGACTGTAGTTTTTGTTATGGTATACTCACTTGTGCCAAGAGATAATATCTTCTTTAATGATGGTACTTATTCTAAATTATCAGGAAAACCAGATGAGAAAAGAGATTATGTCTTGCGTACTTGGCAGAAGTTAGGATATCTAGATTATCAGACGATTAATGTATATTGTGAAGGAGTGTACGGCTCTGGAAATGAAGGCGTTTCAGCTTGTATTTTACCTGATTCAAAAGAATCAGCTGATTTTAAAGCTGAATATGAAAGCAAGGGCTACACTGTTGAAGCTTTAAGTATTTCAAAACAATTGTATGCTTATAAAGATATACCAATGGTAAAACGTCTATTTAACTGGTTTAAAGATTTGATATTTATTGATCATCCTTGGTCAATTAAGGATCCTAATAATCCTGAACTAGAAAGATATATTAGACCTTCTACTACAGAAACAGGCGGTCTAGCACTTAAGTGCAGTGGCTGTACATATAAATATCTTCTTTATACAGATAAATCATTTTTCAATTTTCAAATACTAGAAAGTT
>CAMKTV010000049.1 GCA_946415785.1 uncultured Solobacterium sp. | reverse complement strand
ACTATGGATTCTTTACAAAGGATTAATCCAGCAGCATATAAAGATTATATTGATTGTATAAAACGTCTTTATAATTACGGTATTGAAAAAAATGTTCTAGAGAACTTAATTAATGCTGGAGCTTTAGATGAATTTACTTTAAGCCGATATACAATGAATAGTTCTTTAGCCAATGTCATTAAATATGCAAACGCACATAAAGGTGATACAAGCCTATTTGAAGGTTTAGATGATGCACCCATTATTGAAAATCATAATGATGATAAACAAGTTAGAGCTGAAAAAGAAAAATCTGCATTAGGTTTTTATTTCTCTTATAATCCTATTTTAGAAGTTAAGAAACAAAAGAAGATTGATGCATTGTCAATTAAGCAATTAAAAGAATCAAATGATTATGTCAAAGGCTTTGGTATGATTAGAAGAATAAAGACGCATCGAACAAAGAAGGGTGATATGATGGCTTTTGCAGATATTAATGATGATAGTGGCGAATTGTCAATTGTTTTAATGCCTAATATATATGCAATCTGCCAAGAAAAATTAAAAGAAGGAAAATATATCTTATTTGAAGGTAAAATGGAGAAAGAGAATTCCCTTTTGGTCAAAAAAGCACAAATATTATAGAAAGGAATCATATGTCAAAATTACTAATCGTTGATGATGAAATTAAAATCAGAGAAGTTGTGAAAGAATACGCAAAAGTTAATGGCTATTTTTGTGATGAAGCTTCTAATGGCAATGAAGCGATTAAAAAAGCGATTAATGAAGATTATGATTGTATAATTCTAGACATTATGATGCCTGAACTTGATGGATTTAGTGCTTGTAAAAAGATAAAACAATATAAGGATGTACCAATCATCATGCTTAGCGCAAGACAAGAAGAAGATGATAAATTATTGTGTTTTGAATTAGGTGTTGACGATTATGTTACCAAGCCATTTTCACCTAAAGAACTAATGGCACGAATTAAAGCAGTTTTGTTAAGAAACAAAAAAGTAGAAAATGAAAGATATATCTTTGATGATTTAGTAGTGGATGTTATTGGTAGAGAGGTATTAATTGCTAATAAAAAAATTAATATGACACCAAAAGAGTTAGATCTCTTAGTTTATTTAATTGAAAACAAAAATGTCGCTTTATCCCGTGAACAAATTCTTGCGGGCGTATGGAAGATAACGAGTTATTTTAATGATGATCGTACAGTTGATACACATATCAAAATGCTAAGAAAATCATTAGGTAAGCATCGAAATAAAGTTATGACAGTTAGAGGAACGGGGTATAAGTTTGAAGTTTAATTTGAAAGGAATTAAGTTTAAGACTTGGTTATATTTTTTAATCTTTTCATTAGTAATGTTAAGTCTACTAGGTTTTTTATTAGTTGCCTTCATTAAACCTTATTATCGTGAAAATCGCTTAAAGACAATTGATAACATGATTAATAAGATTGAAGTTGATCTATTAGAAAAGAGTAATACTAGTGATGTTGAAGGTACCAATCGTTTTATTGCCAGCAATAATGCCTGTGTAATTATTTATAATCAAAATGGTAATCGCATATATCGTTCTGACTCTTTAGGCGAATTATGCATGTTAGATGAAACGATAAGTATTAATGATTCGAAGATTGTTGTTGATTCACAACCTAAAGAAGTCATTGAATTATTGAATAAAGAAAATGTTTTAAATATATCTTTGAATTCGCCAATTACTGGCAATGAAATGCTTATATATGGCAAGAAAATTAGTTCTAATTTAGTGAATTATTATTTAGTATTAAACACTCCATTAGAACTATTAGAATCTTATATAAACTTTATTCTTGAACAATATTTATTTGTATCAATTATTATTATTGGTGTTGCATTCTTTGTTGCCTTTATCTTGGCAAGTCGAATCACTATGCCTATCGTTAAAATGCGAAAAGAGGCAAATAAATTAGCTGATGGTGATTATGATGTTCATTTTAAAGAAAATGATTCGTATACAGAAATCAATGATTTGGCTAATACCTTAGATGATGCAACTAAAAAATTGTCTAAAGTTGATGAATTAAGAAAAGATTTAGTTGCAAATGTATCGCACGATATTAAAACTCCTTTGACCGTAATCAAATCATATGCGGAAATGATTAAAGATATTTCAGGTGAAGATCAAATTAAAAGGAATGAGCATTTAGATGTTATCTTACAAGAAACTGATTATTTAACAAGACTTATAAATGACATGCAAGAATATTCGAAGATGCAAGCAGGATATATTGAATTAAATAAATCTAATTTTGATTTAAAAGATATTGTCAATACTGTTTGTAAATTATTGAATAGTTTAATTCAAGAAAAGAAAATTAAATTAAAAAAGAATTTAAACAGTGTTATTATTTATGCGGATGAATTAAAGATATCACAAGTTGTATATAATTTTGTTTCTAATGCGATTAAACATTCAAATGATTCTGGAACCATAACTATCAATATCAAAGATGATGAAAACTTTGTGAGATTAGAAGTAATTGATAATGGTGATGGAATATCTTCTGAAGCACTTCCGTATGTCTGGGATCGTTATTATAAAATTGACAAAAAATTTAAAAGAAATGAAAATTCAACTGGCCTTGGTTTAGCGATTGCCAAAGCAATCCTTGAAGGACATAATGCTAATTATGGAGTTGAATCAAAATTAAAAGAAGGCTCTATGTTCTACTTTGAATTATCTAAAGATTATGAAAACGAAAAAGAATGATTATTTAAAATATATTAATTATAGTTTTATTCAAAATGATGATGTCTTTAAAATCAATACTGATACAGCTATTTTAGGAATGTTTTTAAATGATCTGCATCATAAAACAGTATTAGATATTGGTACAGGTTCTGGAGCATTACTTCTTTATGCACATTATCATAATGCTGGCAAATTAATTGGTATTGATATTCAAGAAAAAGCGTTAATACTTGCTGAAAAGAACGTTTCTAGATATAGTGATAATTATTTATTTATTAAATCAGCAATTCAAGAATTAAATATTGACCCAGTTGATGTAATAATTTGCAATCCACCTTTCTATGAAGAAGGTAATATGCGCAAAAAAGATAGTTGGAATAAAGCTATGTTTGAACAAACAATGAGTATTGACGATATGTTTAAAGGTATTAGAAAGAATTTAAAAGATAACGGTGAAGCATATATTCTTTATCCAGCTGAAAGATTCCCATTATTCTACGAAGTTTGTCTAAAATATAAAATGAAGATTATGACCATTCAATTTGTTCATGATGATAATCGTCCATATGCCAGTCGTTTTGTGGTCAGATTAAAGATTGGTCCAATGAAAAAACTTAAAGTATTAAAGCCTTTGATTATTAGAAAAGGTGATTTTGAGCATTAATCAGTAATAATTAATTATGATAAAATATGACTAGGAGGAAAAGTTTATGGAATATTTCATCATTTTAGGAGTTATTATTATTGTTATCTTGATTCTTGGAATTAGAATCGTTCCTGAATCATATGCTTATGTTGTAGAAAGATTAGGCCGTTATAACAAAGTTTTAAATCCAGGTTTACATTTCATTATCCCTTTTATAGATAATGTTAGAAGAAGAGTCTTGTTGAAGGAACAGGTTGCTGACTTTGCACCACAACCAGTTATCACAAAAGATAATGTTACAATGCAAATTGACTCAGTAGTTTATTTTAAAGTTTCTGAACCACGTTTATATACTTATGGCGTAGAAAATCCAATCATGGCTATGGAAAACTTAACTGCAACTACACTACGTAATATCATTGGTGATTTAACATTAGATGAAACATTAACTTCAAGAGACAGAATTAATTCTCAAATGTTGGCGATCATCGATGAAGCAACTGATGCTTGGGGCGTTAAGGTTAATAGAGTTGAATTAAAGAACATTCAACCTCCAACTGCAATTAGAGAAGCTATGGAAAAACAGATGAAGGCTGAAAGAGAAAAGAGAGCTGCTATCTTAACTGCTGAAGGCGAAAAACAATCAATGATTCTTCAAGCTGAAGGTACTAAGGAATCAGCTGTTTTAAATGCTGAAGCTAAAAAACAAGCAACAATCTTGGCTGCTGAAGCTGAAAAAGAAAAAGAGATCAAAGAAGCTCAAGGTAAGGCAGAAGCAATCAGACAAATTCATGAAGCTACCGCTGCTGGTCTAAAAGCATTAAAAGAAGCTGGCGCTGATGAAAAGGTATTACGCCTAAAGAGCTTAGAAACAATGGAAAAAGTGGCCGATGGACAAGCTACAAAGATTATTGTTCCAAGTGACTTACAAGGAATAGCTGGCATCGTATCCTCTATTAAAGAAATAGGTAAAGACTAATATGTCTGCGATAATTCCTTTTATTATTTTTTATTTAATATTTATTATTGCAATGATCAAAATTGCAAAAAAGAATAAACAAAGGAGCAGGATAATAAGTGATGATGGACACTTTGTTCCAAATGAAGAAGACTTAACATGTGAAACAACACAAGACCATAAGCATCAAACGAGTACAGAATTTGGACCTCGTTATGTAGTGCATAATGAACCTTCCCAAGGTTATATAGTCTTAAATGGCATCGTAAGAAAAATTGAAGACTGTAAGAATTTATAATCGTAAACACTGATGATACAATCGTCAGTGTTTTTAATATGTTATATAATCATAAAGATGAAAAAGATTAGATTAGCCATATTTGATATGGACGGAACTTTAGTTGATACAGAAAACCATATGTGGTTTGTAACTGAAAAGAATGGTTTTTTAAGATTAGGTTATGAAGTTGATGATGATTTTCTGATCAGTTTTAGAGGTAGAACCAATCAAAGTATTTCTAATATAATTCTAGAAAGATATAAAGATATTGATATTGAAGCATATTGGAAAATTGTCTATGAAGAAAACTATGCTTTTTTAGAAAACAATTCTATTCCGATTATGGAAGGGGCTTTTGAATTATTAGAATTTCTAAAAGCTAATAATATTACCTGTTCTGTTGCGACATCTACCCCAAAAAAGATGACAAATTTAACTTTAACAAATACAAAACTTTTACCATATTTTGATTTTGTCTTAACTGGCGACATGATTACAAAAGGCAAGCCAGATCCTGAAATATATTTAAAATCATTAGAACATTATGGAATAGAAAATAATGAAGCGATTGTTTTTGAAGATGCTAGTGCTGGGGCAAGATCTGCGATTAATGCACATATTCCTTTATTCTATGTTCCTAATGGTGGTGCAAGATTAAAAGAAGATGAAGAAGACGCCTTTGTAGTCTTAAATAACTTAAATGAAGCAATCGATGTTATAAAAACTAATTTCTTGTAATATTGTAAATTATTTGTAGTATAATATATCCGTTGTCTCCCTAAAGGGTCTCAACCGCTCAGAAAAGGTTTTAAGCATAGTCACCTTCATGGCGAGTCTAATCAAAGAAAGGAGAAATTATGTACGCTATTATTGAAACAGGCGGCAAACAACTGAAAGTTCAAGAAGGTCAAACAATTTATGTTGAAAAATTAGACGTAAATGAAGGCGAAGAATATGTATTCGATAAAGTTGTAGCTGTTAATAATGATGGTTTAGTTCTAGGAACACCTTATGTTGAAGGCGCAAAAGTTACTTGCAAAGTTGAAAAACAAGGCAAAGAAAAGAAAGTCGTAATCTTCAAGTACAAACAAAAGAAGGGTTCTACTAGAAGAAAACAAGGTCATCGTCAACCATATACAAAACTTACTGTTAATAAAATTGCTTAATGATTAAAGTTAAATATTCAATTAATGATGAAGGCATCTATACATATTTAGATGTCAAAGGCCACGCAAATTCTGCTGATAAAGGCCAAGACCTGATATGTGCTGCCGCTTCAACAATATTATTTGGATTATTAAATGGTTTAGATGACATTACTGAAATTGAAATTAAAGAATTAAATAATCATATTGAAGTGATTAATGATTCAAAATCTAATAAGGCCAATTATTATCTTGAATTAGCCTTGATTCAGCTTAAGACTATTGAAGAGTCTTATCCTAAAAACATTAAGATAGAAAGGACAGAATTATGAGATATATATTAGATATCCAATATTTCGCTTCTAAGAAGGGTGTTGGTTCTACCAAGAACGGTCGTGATTCACATTCTAAGAGATTAGGTGCTAAAATCGCAGATGGTCAATTCGCTACTGCAGGTTCTATCATTTACCGTCAAAGAGGCACTAAAATTCATCCAGGCACTAATGTTAAAAGAGGTGGCGATGATACTTTATTTACTACTTGTGATGGTATTGTAAAATACGAACACTTAGGTAAAGATAAGACAAAAGTTTCTTGTTATCCACAAGCTCAATAATATAAGGCCTTAGGGCCTTTTAAAATATTTGTTATGCAATTCATTGATAAAGTAAAAATTAAATTGAAAGCAGGAAATGGTGGCAACGGAATTGTCGCTTTTAGACATGAAAAATATAATCCTTTTGGTGGACCAATGGGTGGTGATGGAGGAGATGGTGCTTCTATCATCTTTAAAGTTGATACTAATAAAAACACATTATTAGATTTAAGATATCTCAAGATTATCAAAGGTGATAATGGTGAAGATGGTAAAACTAATAATATGTATGGCAGATCTAGTGAAGATATCATCGTTAAAGTTCCGCTTGGCAGCATTGTTAAAGATTTAAAGACTGGCGAAATTATCGCTGATTTAAATCAGATTGATGATGAAGTTGTTATCTGTAAAGGTGGTAAAGGCGGCAAGGGCAATCGCCACTATGCGACAAGTCGTAATTCAGCACCAGAAAAAGCCCAATTAGGTGAAAGTGGTGAAGAAAAGGAAGTAGAAGTTGAACTAAAATTATTAGCCGATGTTGGTTTAGTTGGTCTACCAAGTGTAGGTAAATCTACAATCTTATCTGTTGTTTCTAATGCTAAACCAGAGATTGCTGATTATCCATTCACAACACTTGTCCCTCAGTTAGGATTAGTAAAAGTTGATGATTCATCTTTTGTTATGGCTGATTTACCTGGCTTAATTGAAGGCGCAAGTATGGGCAAAGGACTAGGACACGATTTTCTTAAACATATTGAAAGATGTCGTTTAATTCTTCATGTCTTAGATATGGGAAATTCTCCAATTGAAGACTATGAAATAATCAATAACGAATTAAAAAGTTATCCTGGCAACTTAGATCAAAGACCACAAATTGTTTTAGCTAATAAAATGGATTTAGATAATGCCAATGAAAATCTTAGATTATTCAAAGAAAAATATCCTGATGTTTTAATCTATGAAACTATCGGTATTATTAATGAAGGCTTAAAACCAGTTTTGTATAAGATTGTTGAAATGTTAAAAGAAATACCTGCCTTTCCTTTATATGATCAAAATATTTCTAAACAAAAAGCGTATTATACATATGTTGCGCCAAGTGAATTTGAAATATTCAATGAAGGGAATGGTATCTTTAGAATTGAATCTGAAAAGATTATTCGTTTATTTGAACGTACTAATCTTAAAAATGAAGACTCAGCTTTATCATTCTCTAGAACTTTATCAAAAATGAAAGTTGATGAAGCTTTAAAAGCTAAAGGATGTAAAAATGGTGATAGAGTTTTCATCAAAGATTATAGTTTTGAATTTATTGAAGATGATGAGGAAGATTTTGTTTAGGATGTTATAATAGTAATATGATTGGTTACTTAAGAGGCACAGTTCATACTTTCGGAATGGACTTTCTGTTACTTGATGTTAATGGAGTTGGTTATCGCATTAACTTTTATCATCCTGGTTTATTAAAAGCGGGCGAAGAAATGCTCATATATACTTATGAGAATATTCGTGAAGATGAAAGGACTCTATATGGCTTTACTACGCTTGATGAATATGACATGTTTGTAAAACTAATTTCAGTTAAGGGGTTGGGTCCTAAGATTGCTTCTAGTATATTAATGAACACTAGTGTTGAAGAGTTGGTTGAAGCTATTTCTTCTGAAGACATCAACTATATCAAGAGATTGCCTGGCGTTGGTGCTAAGACTGCTGGCCAGATTATTTTGGACTTAAAAAATTACCTTTTAAAAATTCTGATTTTGAATTT
>CAMKTV010000048.1 GCA_946415785.1 uncultured Solobacterium sp. | reverse complement strand
AGAAAATAATATATATATATTGATTTTCTTAAATTATGGGAACCTCAATATGACGATTTCACGATTACAAATAAAGGTGAAAATGGTTTAGAGATTGAAACTAAAGGAACATGGTTGAATACATCAATGTATGAGGTTCCAGTTTTGGCTATTGTCAATGAAGTATATTTTAGGATGCAATATGATTATGATAAATTAATTAAAGAATATAAAAAAAGATTGAAGAAAAAAGTTGCCGGAATTGAAAGTGGCGAATATCATTTAAGTTCATTTTCAGAATTTGGCTTAAGAAGAAGATTATCAAGTGAAGCGCAAGATTTGGCAATCAAAAGATTAAAAGAATTAAAACCTTGCCAATCAACATTCGCAGGAACATCTAATGTTTATTTGGCGAAAAAATATGGTGTTCCTCCAATTGGTACCATGGCTCATGAATGGATCATGTGTGTAGGACAAGGTAATCACAAACATAATCCAGCTTATTCAAATCATTATTCATTAGACGCCTGGGTAAAAGAATATGGTGTAAGAAACGGTATTGCGTTAACTGATACGATTACAACTGATTGTTTCTTAAGAGATTTTGATTTAACATTTGCGACTTTATTCTCTGGTGTAAGACACGACTCTGGTGATCCAATTGTCTGGGCCGATAAGATGCTTAATCATTACAAAAGAATTGAAATTAATCCTGTTAATAAGACACTATTATTCTCAGATAGTTTAGATTTTAATAAGGCGACAAAGATTTATGATTATTTAAATGGCAAATGTAAAGTTGCCTTTGGAATTGGTACATTCATTTCTAATGATACATCAGTTGATCCTCTGAATATTGTAATGAAAGTCACAAAATGTAACAGCGCTGATGTCGCAAAGATTTCTGATGTTGAAGGAAAGGGCATGTGCAAAAATCCTGACTATGTTGACTATTTAAAACGTAGTATTAATTGGCGTATGGAAAATGAAAAGGTGAAATAATATGTTTGATGCATTAAAGACAAAAAATGAAATTGTTGAATTTATCAGAGATTATTATCGCAAGAATAATTTAAAAGGAGCTGTTTTAGGTATCTCTGGTGGTAAAGATTCGGGTGTTGTAGCTGGTTTAATGGCTGAAGCTATTGGGCCTGAAAATCTTGTAGGTTTAACTTTGCCATGCCACTCTAAACAGATTGATGCTGATGGAGCTAAACTTGTAGCTGATAGATTTGGCTTTGAATTAATCAATATTGATTTGACTAACACATTTGATGCCTTCCATTTAGAAATAGAAAAGATGGGTGAATATAGCACAGAAGAATTAAAGAACTCAGATATCAATTTAAAACCAAGACTAAGAATGGCGAGCGTGTATTATATGGCTGCATTATTATCTGCCACAAGAGGCGGGACATATATCGTTCCTGGAACATCTAATGCCTGTGAATTATATGTCGGTTATTTTACTAAAGGTGGCGATTCTGTTTATGATATTGCACCTATCTATTCTTTAACTGTTGAAGAAGTCATCAAAGTTGGTGAAGTATTAGATGTGCCAAAAGAAGTATTATATCGAGCACCAGACGATGGTTTATCTGGCTTAACAGATGAAGATAAATTAGGTGTTAAATATTCTGAAATAGCCTCTGTTATTAGACAAGATAAAGAAATTGAAAAAGAAACATTTGAAAAGATTGAAAGGCTTCATAAGAATTCTTTACATAAATTTATTATTCCTAAATTTGAATTAAAATAAAATGCGCATCGGAATTTATTCAGGATCTTTTGATCCTATGCACAAAGGACATATAAAAATCATTAAGACAATTTTAAAAGAAGAAATTGTCGATAAAGTTTTTATTATTCCTACAAATGATTATTGGGATAAAAAAATTTATTTATCTTTAGAAGAAAGAACTGAATTAATTAAATTATCATTAAAAGGTAAAATCAGAAAAGATAAATATCTAGTAGAAGAAGATTTAAGCAAACATCCTTATACCTATTTATTATTCAGAGATTTAAAAAAGTTATATCCTATTGATGAGTTTTATTTGATAATGGGTGGTGATAATGTTGTCGGTTTTAAAAGATGGAAACATTATAAAGAATTACTTCAATATGGCTTTATTGTGGTTGATAGAAATATTGATAATATTGAAGAAATCATCAAAAATGTTGGGCCTAAAGAATACTATCTTTTAGATATCAAAGGCATTGGCGATATATCATCAACTTATATTAGAGAAAATCTTGATGATTATGAAAAAATAAAGAAGATGATTAATCAAAAAGAATATGAATATGTATATGATAGATTAAAAAAATAAATCAACTTCAAGTTGATTTATTTTATAACTTTAAGAATTGTTCAACATCTAAGACAAAGATTGTTGCCCCACCCACAGTTACTTCAACAGGCATTGGTGCAAATTCACCAGAGATGAATGATGTTGCAGCTGGAGCAATCTCGGTTCTTCTTTTAGACTCTGAACCAATTAATTCAATTGCTTTTTTAACTTCCTCATCTTTACAACCAACAATCAGCGTGGTATTACCGAGTGACAAAAATCCGCCAGTTGTCGCTAATTTTGTCACTTGGAAAGAGTTTTTATTTAGTGTTGATGAAACAGCTGAAGCATCATCGTTTGATACAATTGCGAGTATTAATTTCATGTTTTATCCTCCACTATTATTATATTTTAATAATCACTTAAAAACAAAAAAGGATTTCAATATATAGTATAATAAATACGTTATGATTAAATTTAAAAAAGTATCTAAAACTTATAAAAATGGTACCCATGCCTTATACAATATCAATCTAAATATCGAGCAAGGAGAATTTGTTTATATTATTGGTAAGACTGGCTCTGGTAAATCAACTTTGATTAAATTGCTAGATGGTGAAGAGATTCCTAGTTCTGGTACAGTCAGCGTTTTTGGCACTAATGTTGGAAAATTAAAAAATCGACAAGTACCACTATATCGAAGAAATATTGGTGTTGTTTTCCAAGATTATCGATTATTACCAAAAAAGACGGTCTTTGAAAATATCGCCTATGCTATGGAAGTAGTTGATAAACCAAAAAACGAAATTAGAGCCCGTGTAAAAGAAGTTCTTAAATTAGTAGGACTTACTGATAAAGCACAAACATTCCCAAAACAGATTTCTGGTGGCCAACAACAGCGTGTAGCTATCGCTCGTGCTATTGCCAATAAACCAAAGATTTTGATCGCTGATGAACCAACAGGGAATCTAGACCCAGAAATGAGTAATGAAATAATTTCTTTATTTGAAAGAATCAACAAAGAAGAAGGAACAACTGTTTTAATTGTTACTCATGATTTACAAACAGTAAAAAATTTCCCTAAACGTACAATTCAAATTGATAGTGGCCATATTGTAAGAGATTTACCTAATGGCTTAAAAGATGAAATAATCCCTAGTAATATTGAAGCTGACGATTATTTTGATACAACAGCGAAATTATATTTAGCCAATGCAATAAAGGAAGATAATAAAAATGTTTAGAAGATTTTTTAGGCATATAAAAGAAGGATTTATCGGAGTAGGCAGACATTTTGGAATGGCTTTTTCTTCTAGTGCTTCGGTGACAATTGCTTTATTTTTAGTGGGTTTGTTTTTAGTTTTAACTTATAATTTGAATGTTATCGCTAAAGATATTGAACAATCTATATCTTTAAGTGCCTTAGTGGATTATGACATTACAAGTCAAACTACAATTGATAATTTGAAAAAAGAAATATTGAATATTGAAGGTGTAAAAGAAGTTGATTTTAGAAGTAAAGATGATGAATTTACATTTTATGTAGAATTGTATCCTGATGTAAAAGAATTCAATGAATATTATCGTGATCGTAATCCTTTCCATGATGCTTTTTTGGTTAGTGTTGATGATGGAACCTTATTACAGGATGTTAAATTGAAGATTGAAAAAATCAATGGTATTGATTCTGTACATGATGGTGGTTCTAATACATATCTTTTAATAAATGTCTTACAAAAAGTAAGAATCTTTGGCGGTATCTTAGTATTGGCATTAACAGTTTTAGCTATTTATTTAATCTATAATACAATCTCAATTACGATTGTTGCGCGAGATACAGAAATATGGATTATGAAAAATGTTGGCGCCAAAAATGGCTATATTAGAGCCCCATTTTTAGTGGAAGGAATTATCATAGGCATTCTTGGAAGCATTATTCCAATTGCTGCCATCATAGCTATTTATTTATATACATATAAGATTTCATCAGGCACATTGCTTGGCGTATTCACATTAGTTGAACCTACACCATTCCTTGTTTATTTAGGTTTAGCTTTATTAGGAATCAGTATTGTAGTTGGTTTCCTTGGTTCATATTTGAGTGTATCTAAATTATTGAGGAACAAAAGATGATTAAAAAAATAATTACTCTTTTAATGGTCGTCTTATTAATGCTTGGTTTAAATACCAGTATTTTTAATTATCATAAAGCTTATGCGGACGATGACGATGAAGACTGCAATACAATCTGTAAGATAAATAGATCAAGACAAAAGCAACAAGAATATAAAGAGGCCATGGAAGCAGCCATGAAGGATAGAGAAGCATATATGGCTTTAGCTAGTCAATTCGCAAATAAAATAGAAGAATTAGAAGCTCAAATCGCAGAGATTACACCTCAGATTGAAGAACTCACTATAAAAATTGAAGAACTTGTGATAAGTATTGAAGAGAAACAGAAACTGGTTGATGAATTAGAAGAAAGAGTTCTATCAAGAATGGTTGATGCGCAAGGAACTATGCATTTTAATCCATATTTGGATTTCTTGCTTGGCGCCAATGGTTTTTCTGATATGCTTAGAAGAATGTATGGCATAGAAGCAATCAATTCAAAAGAAGAAGCAGACCGTAATGAATTATCAAATATCATTGAAGCTTTAAGCAATGAAAAAGCTGAACTTGATGTTACAAAAGAAGAATTAGAAGATAAGAAAACTGAATTACAATTAGCTCAAGAAGAAGCGGAAGTAATGAAGTCTTATTATGTAGATGCCGCTAAAGAAGCAGATGAAATAGCTGATTATTATCGTAACCAGATGGAAAGCGAAATTAGACTACAGACATCAATTGAATTTGATCTTGATGATTTATTTAAAGCCGATCCACTGACTGGTTTTTCTTCACCTGTTCCTGGCTCATCTATTTCCGCTAATTTCCCATATTATCCAGTTAGCTTTGGTGGGGGGATCCATTTAGGCGTTGATTATGCTGCTAAGATTGGCGCTTATATTTATGCACCAGCTGATGGCGTCATCATCATTTCTGATGATAATTGTGGTACTTATGGTTATTTAGGAAATTCTTGTGGTGGAGCTGGTGGCGGTGTAAGCTACGGCGGCAACCAATTATATTTCTTATGTTCTGTTAATGGCACAATCTATGCCTTAACATTCTCGCATCTATATTCAGGTTCAGTACATGAAGTTGGTGTTGTTTTACAAGGAACACCAATTGCCAGAGTTGGCAGCTCAGGAAATTCAACTGGCCCACATTGCCATATCGAAATGTATTTCTTAGGCTATGGTGAAAATGAAGATTTGCCTGATTATATCAGCAGATTAAATTCAGGAAGTTATTCATTATCATTTAACTGTGGCTGGGGTGCTGCAGGGCTTGAGACAATTTGTGCAAACAAAGGAAGTGCACCATGCAGACTAAATGGTGCTGACTATTTACCTTAGAAAATATGGAAGAAAACGAAGAAAAAAAGGTTGTAATTAAATTAAAAAAAGTACCTTTAAAATCAGAAAGAGAAGAAAATAAAGCACGAAGACGGCAGCGTTTTTTGATTGTCATCTTTTGTGTATTTTTGTTTGTCGCTGGTGTAGGTGTAGGACTGACTGCAGCTAATAAGGGACAGAATAATTCAACAAACAATAAATTTGAAATCATAAAAGAATATTTAAAAAAAGCTTGGCTATTTAAAGATGATTATGAAGATTTAGACGAGGTATTAAATGATAAAGCCTATAAAGGCATGAGTTCATTTACAGAAGATCCATATACTATCTATATGACTAAAGATGAATTAGAATCTTTCGCCAATAATATAAATATGGACTATGTTGGTATTGGTGTTCAATACTATCTTTTAAATGATGTAGCGACTATCACCCGTGTCTTTAAAGATTCGCCAGCTGAAAAAACAGGATTAAGAAAAGGCGATATCATCATTCAAATTGATGATGTAGCTATTGATGAGAAAAATAGCCATTCATTAAAAGAATACGTTTTAGGTGAAAGAGGAACAATAGTTAAAATAACCGTTAATCGTGATGGTGAAAAAATTGCTTTTGACATTAAAAGAGATAATGTTTATTCAACAGCTTTTGCCTATGCTGAGAAGGATTATGTTTATTTAAATATCATCAGTTTTGGCGAGAATACTGAAGACGAAGTTATTAATTATCTTGATGATTACAGAGATTATGAAAAGATAATTATTGATTTAAGAAATGATGGTGGTGGCTATCAAACAGCTGTCCAAGAAATTGCTTCATTATTCTTAGGTCCAAACAAGGTTGTAATGTATCAATCATATAGCGATGGTAAAATAGAAGTAACTAATACGATTAATAATAGATATTATGCTAATTTCAAGCAAATCATCATTTTGACAAATAATGATACAGCATCAGCCTCAGAAGTTTTGACTTTAGCTCTTAAGGAACAGCATCCAAATTGTTTAATTGTTGGTGAAACAACTTATGGTAAAGGAGTTGTGCAAAGTACATATGATTTAAAAGATGGCTCAGCCATTAAGATAACAACTTCTGCCTGGACATCACCTAACCATACAAATATTAACGGTGTTGGCATTAAACCGGATTATGAAGTTAAATTAGATGAAATATTTTATTTAAATGGACCAACGATGTTAGAAGATGAAACATATGGGATTGATAGTGTTGCTTCATGTGTCAAGATATCTCAATTAGCTTTAAGATATATTGGCTATGAAGTAAATAGAATAGATGGCTATTTTGATGAAACATTCTTAAATGTCTTAAATAAATATCGTAATGATAACGGAATAGAAAACAGCGACGTGTTAGACCATAATACATATAAAATGATAATAAATAAAGTGATGTATCTATATGCTTTCGATGAAAGCAAAGATCCTCAATTAAACAAAGCTAAAGATTTATTAAAATAAAAGGGAGTTAGTTATGGCAAATATTATTTCAAAGATTAATGATGTACTCTGGGGAATACCAATGATTATTTTCTTAGTTGGAGCTCATTTATTTCTAACTTATAAAACAAAATTTGTTCAAAGAAAAATCTTTAAAGGAATTAAATTATCTTTTAAGAAACAAGAAAATGGCAGTGGTGATGTATCAGTTTTTGGTGCCTTAACAACTGCTTTAGCTAGTACTGTAGGTACAGGCAATATTATCGGTGTAGCAACAGCTATTACACTAGGTGGCCCTGGTGCAGTTCTTTGGACTTGGATTGGTGGTATCTTTGGTATTGCGACAAAATATGCTGAAACATATATTGCAGTTAAACATCGTCAAAAGAGTAAAGATGGTTCTTATGTAGGTGGAGCAAATACGGCTTTAGATTATCTTAAAAAACCATTCCTATCAAAATTCTTCTGTTTTGCTACTATCTTTGGAGCATTTGGAATTGGTTGTTTAACACAAGCTAATGCGATATCTTCATTAGTACATGATAATTTTGAAGTACCAACATATATAACAGGTATTATTGTTGCGTTATTGACTTTCGTCATTGTCTTTGGTGGTATTAAATCAATCGCTAATGTTTGTACAAAATTAGTTCCATTTATGTCTTTGCTTTATATAATTGGCTGTATATACATTCTTTGTGTCAATGCTCCGTTTTTACTAGATACAATTTCATTAATAATCAAAAGTGCCTTCACTCCTAGAGCCTTAGGCGGAGGCTTTGTAGGAACAACTGTTTTGATTGCTATGCGTTATGGTATCGCCAGAGGCTTATTCTCAAATGAAGCAGGTATGGGAAGTGCACCTATCGCTTCAGCTGCAGGTGAAGCAAATAATGCTGTTAAACCAGCATTAGTTGGTGCAACAGGCGTCTTCTGGGATACAGTTGTTATATGTCTACTAACTGGCTTAGTATTATGTTCATGCATTATCGCAAATCCAAGTATTGATGCAGCAGCTATCAATAACGGATCATTATTATGTACTGAAGCATTTGCGGCAGAACCAGGAATTTGTATCAGAGCTGGATT
>CAMKTV010000047.1 GCA_946415785.1 uncultured Solobacterium sp. | reverse complement strand
TAAGTGTTGCAACTAAAGATAATCCTCGTTTATGGGAGATTAATGTTAAGGGGACTGAGAATGTCATGAAAAAAGCTTTAGAAACTAATGTTGACAGAGTCATTTGTATAAGCTCTGTTCATGCGATACCTGAGGCACCAAAAAATAAGGTCGTAAAAGAAATTAAAAATTTTTCTATTGATTTAGTTAATGGACAATATGCTAAATCAAAAGCAGCAGCAGCCCAAATCGTTTTGGAATATGCGAAAAAAGGATTGAATGTTAGTATATTGCATCCATCAGGTATTATTGGTCCTGGTGATATATTAAATAAAAACCATATGATTCGAACAATAAAGGCAATGGCTAAGGGGACAATTTCAATTGGAATAGAGGGTGGATATGATTTTGTTGATTCAAGAGATGTCGCAGATGGGATATTGAAATGTGAAAAAAGAGGAAGAAGTGGTGAATGTTATATCTTAAATGGCCATTATATTAAAATAATTGATCTTTTAAATACCATTAGAGAAATGAAAGGGAAAGTAAGCAGAAAATATATCTTGCCTTATAATATCGCAAAAATATTTGCCTTTTTATATGAGAAAATATCTGTTTTATTTAAAATACAAGCACCATTTTTTACACCATATTCGATTTATACATTACAAACTAATGGTCACTTTTCTCATTTAAAAGCATTTAGAGAATTTAATTATTCTCCTCGAGATATAAGAGAATCAATTGAAGATTCTTTATACTAATCCTATTAAAAAAATAACTATTAGAATAAAATAAATATATGATATTAGGAATTATTATAAATTTAGCAGTAGGACTATTATGTGTTGTTATGGGCTTATTAATTTGGCTTAAACAGAAAGTATCTTTATTACATGACTACCATTATAAAAATGTTAAGGAAGAAGATATGCTTTCATATTGTAAATATATTGGCATTGGAATCATTGTGATTGGCTTAGGCATTTGTGCTACTGGTATTTTAGATATCTTTGAATCATCTATGTGGTGGTTAGGATTAGTTGTTGGTTTTGTTGCTGGTTTTGCCATATTAAACCATACCCAAAAGAAATATAATGGTAAATGGATTGATTAAGAGCTTATGAAAGAAAACAATGTTTGTAAATATGCAGATGTTTGTGGAGGGTGTGATTACCAAGGCCTTTCGTACACTAAACAGTTAGAACTTAAACAAGAAAAGATAAATGATTTGTTTCCTAAAGAAAAAAATATCTTACCAATAATTCCTTCAGATCCGTATATTAATTATCGTAATAAAGTACAGGTTACTTTTGGTAGAGATGAAAAGAAAAAGATTGTTGTAGGCAACTATGCTAAAGACAGTCATTATCTGGTGCCTATTGAAGAATGCATGATATGTGATTTAAAAATAATTGAAATCATCAATTCAATTGTTAGATTAATTAAGAAATATCATATTTCAATTTATGATGAACAGGTTAAGAAAGGCACCATGCGCCATTTGTTAATAAGATCTAGCAGTCTTAATGAATATATGGTGATAATTGTTACTGGCAGTCCTCATATCAATTATCAAAAAGAATTCATTAGAGATATCAAAAAATTTAATCCTTTAGTAAAAACAATAATTCATAATATCAACAATCAACATACGAGTATGATTTTAGGTCCTAAAAGTGCTGTTCGTTATGGCAAAGGGTTTATTAAAGATGAATTAATGGGCTATCGTTTTAAGATTTCGCCATCTTCTTTTTATCAAATCAATCATAGTCAAGCAGAAAAGTTATATACTAATGCGATTAAATATGCTGAATTAAGCAAAAGCGATATTGTGATTGATGCTTATTGTGGAACTGGTACAATAGGGATTATTCTTAGTAAATATGTTAAAGAAGTAATAGGTGTTGAAATTAATGAAGACGCTATAAAAGATGCTTTAGAGAATGCCCAAATAAATGAAGTTAATAATATTAGCTTTGTTTGTGATGAAGCAGGCAAATATATGAGGAAACTCGCTAAGAATAAAAAGAAAATTGATATTGTCATAATGGATCCACCAAGAAGTGGTGCTAATGAAGATTTTCTTAATTCATTAATCACATTAAAACCAAGGAAAGTTGTCTATATATCATGTAATCCTGATACATTGAAAAGAGATCTAACTTATTTACAAAAACACAATTATCAAATAAAGAATATTCAACCTGTTGATATGTTTCCGTATACTATGCATATTGAAACAGTTGTTTCATTAGAATTAAAGAATCAATAATATAAAAAGGAGAAGATATGTCAGATAAGAAAATTAATCCTATTTATCCAAATTCTAGATTCAAGACATTTTGTTATATAAAAAGTGTTGTCACAAATCCTAATATAATTGTCGGTGATTATTCATATTATGATGACATGAATGAAGGACCTGAGTCTTTTGAAAAACATGTTACACATCATTATGATTTTATGGGTGATAAGCTAATCATTGGAAAGTTTTGTAGTATCGCAAGAGGCGTTGAATTTGTAATGAATGGTGCCAATCATATGCTTGATTGTCTAACGGCCTATCCTTTTGAAATAATTGATGAATTTCAAGGTTTATCAAGACCATTTGGCCAAAGAGGTAATAGAGGAGATACAGTTATTGG
This sequence comes from uncultured Solobacterium sp., assembly GCA_946415785.1. Classification (GTDB taxonomy): domain Bacteria; phylum Bacillota_I; class Bacilli_A; order Erysipelotrichales; family Erysipelotrichaceae; genus Colivicinus. Next base: position 5,729 of record CAMKTV010000047.1, on the reverse strand, counting down.
CAATGATGTCTGGATTGGTCAAAATGCTGTGATAATGCCAGGAGTTCATATTGGTGATGGCGCTATTATTGGTACTAGCGCTTTAGTAGCTAAAGATGTCCCACCATATGCAATTGTGGTTGGAAATCCTGCAACTATTAAAAAATATCGTTTTGATAAAGAAACAATTGATTTATTATTAGAATTAAAATGGTGGGATAAAGATATTGAAGAAATAAAAGAATTGATTCCATTATTGACTGATAATAATTTAGAAAAAGTTAAAAAATCATTAAAAGAATTATTAAAGAAAGATTAATGAAAGAGGCTACTATGGAAGAGAAAAACAGAAATAATTATTGGATAATCATTGGACTTTGTATTGGTACAAGTGTAGGGACAACCATTGGTATGTCAACAGAGAATCTGCCGCTATGGATGGGTGTAGGAACCGTAATTGGCTTATGTGTTGGCTTATTACTATCTAGAAAAAATGAAAGGGAATAAGATTTAAATCTTTAATCTAAATATGAAAGTTATTAATTATTTTGAAAGTGATAATAAAGATCATTGGTTAGAAGAATTAAAAAAGAGTGACTGGGGCCCAGGCATCTGGCTATATGAACTTCTTCGTGATAATACATTAGATGATCTGGTAGGTGCTAATTCTAAAGCTTTATTATTAATTGATGGGCAACATCTGTTATCTTTTTGTACATATGCTAGAAGAGATGATATAACTGCTCCATCTTTAACACCTTGGATTGGCTTTGTCTATACATTTCCAAAGTATCGAGGAAATCGTTATGCAGGTAAGCTTTTACAATATGCAAAAGAACTAGCTAAAAAAGAAGGCCATGAACATATTTATATTTCTACAAATGAAACTGGCTTATATGAAAAATATGGCTATTGTTTTTATCAAATAATGAAAGACATTCATGATGAGGACAGTCGCGTATATCGAATTGATGTGAAATAAAATGTATAGTGATGACGATTTAAAAGATGTAAATGAGTTTAAAGAGAGTTTACATAAAGAAGCATTAAAAAGAATTAATAAGATCTATCCTGATATTGATAAAGTTATTGATAAATATAAGATAGATGATTTTCTTGAGGAAAGATGGGAATATCCAGGTGCATATAATAGATATGTTTGTCTTCCTAAAGGCTTTGAAAGTAGAGACAAATTTATTGAAAAATTAATAACTGATACCATCGATCACTATAAAAGAAGAATCAATTATAAAGAATTTGGTGCTGATAATCATGAAACAATAATCATGTTACATGGTGGTGGTCTTTCATGGTGGAATTTTAAAAATGAAGCTATCTTATTACAAGATAAATACCATGTGATTATTCCTATATTAGATGGACATAATGGCGCTTCTAGTGATTTTAAAAGTATAAATGATAACGCAAAAAAGATTATTGATTTTATTAAAGAAGAATTAAATGGCTCTGTTTTATGTATATGTGGTCTATCGCTTGGTGCGCAAATATTAATTGAAATATTAAGAATTAATGACGAAATTTCTAAATACGCGTATATAGAAAGCGCTTCAATAATACCATCTGCTATTACTAATTTATTGATAGGACCAAGTATGAAGATGAGTTATGGGCTGATTAAAAAAGAATGGTTTTCAAAATTGCAGTTTCATTATTTACATATAAATAAAGAATATTATGAAGATTATTATAAAGATACATCTTTAATTAGTTTAGAAAACTATATGTCATTTCTTAAAGCCAGCACTACCTATAAGCCTGAATTAAATAAAAAGATAAATATAAAAGCGAAGATTATAATTGGCTCATATGAAAATCAAAGTATTAAAAGAAGTGCTATATTGTTAAACGATATATTCATTAATAGCCAAATAGAAATAAAAAAGAATCTATATCATGGGCAATATTCACTTAATCATCCTAGTGAATATGCAAAAGACTTAATTGGATTCTTAAAATAATATAATAACTCAAAAACATCTTTAAAAAAGATGTTTTTATTATGTCTTGACAAGTAAGTTAGAATAAACTAACATAATGTTAGATAAAACTAACGTAAGGAGATATCGTGATGCCATTATCATTTGCTCTAATAGGGCAAGAAAACATAATAAAAAGTATTACAGGTAAAGATGAGATTAAAAAGCATTTAGCTAATCTTGGATTTGTTGTTGGTGGGAAGATTACGGTTGTTAATACTGTAAATGGAAATTTAATTGTTAATGTAAAAGATTCTAGAGTTGCCGTTGATAGAAACCTGGCAAATAAAATCATTATTTAGGAGGATGTATGAATTTAAAAGAAGCGAAAATTGGAACTAACGTTGTCGTAAAGAAGATTAATGGCGAAGGCGCTATTAAAAGAAGAATTATGGATATGGGTGTTACAAAAAATACATCTATCTATATTCGTAAAGTAGCTCCACTTGGTGACCCAATTGAAGTAACAATCAGAGGATATGAATTATCAATAAGAAAAGAAGATGCTGAAAAGATTGAAGTAGAAGGAGAATAGATATGAATATTAAAATAGCTCTTGCAGGAAATCCTAATAGTGGTAAAACAACATTATTTAATGCCTTAACCGGTTCTAATCAATTCGTTGGAAACTGGCCTGGTGTTACAGTTGAGAAAAAAGAAGGAAAATTAAAGAAACATGATGATGTAATAGTTACTGATTTACCTGGTATCTATTCTTTATCACCATATACATTAGAAGAAGTTGTTGCCAGAAATTATTTAATTAATGAAAGACCAGATGTCATTTTAAATATTGTTGATGGTACAAACTTAGAAAGAAATCTATATTTAACTACACAGCTTAAAGAATTAGGCATTCCTGTTTTAGTTGCTGTAAATATGCTTGACTTATTAAAGAAACAGGATAGTGTTATTGACTGTGAGAAATTAGAGAAAAGATTAGGACTTAAAGTTATTAATATTTCTGCTTTAAAAGGCACAAATATTGAAGCAGCAGCTGAACTGGCAATTAAATTAGGTTTAGAAAACAAGGTTGATAGTTCTGAAAAGATATTTAATCAAATTGTTGAAACTGCTATTTCTAAAATTGAAAATGAATTAAAAGAAATAAAAGAAAGTGAAAAAAGATGGTATGCCATCAAACTTTTTGAAAGAGATACTAATGTCTTAGAAAAACTTAAACTTGATAATGAAACATTAGATAGAATTGAAAAGATAGTTAAAGAAGTAGAAAAAGAAAACGATGATGATGCTGAAAGCATTATTACTAATGAAAGATATTTATATATTGAAAAATTAGTAGAAGGTCTATATGTTAAAAAGGAAAGCAGTCATCTAAGTATTTCTGATAAGATTGATAGAGTTGTCACAAACAGATGGCTAGGACTACCTATATTTGCTGTTATTATGTTCTTGATTTATTACATATCAATGGTAAGTGTTGGTGCTAATGCAACTGACTGGGCAAATGATGGTTTATTTGGTGATGGTTATCATTTATTTGGTATAGGCAGTGGCCAATATGAAGAAGTTAGTGAAGAATATGGCGATGCCTATAATGTAATAGATGCTTTTATTGGCATTGAACAAGAAGCTTCATTTAATGATATTAAAGAAGCTTATACTCAAGTTGAAAAAGGAAGCACTGCTACTTATGTCTTAGAAGATGAAGAAACATTAGCTAGTGAAGAAGTTACTTATACATATGAAGATTTAAGTGAAGCTATCGAAACAATGGAAGCATATGAATTAGAAGAACCAGATCCTGCCGATTATGGTTTATGGGTACCAGGTGTTCCAGTACTGGTAGAATCTTTATTGGATTCATTAAATGCTGCTGATTGGCTGAAAGGTCTTGTGTTAGATGGAATTGTAGCAGGTGTTGGTGCTGTACTTGGCTTTGTACCTCAGATGCTTGTATTATTCTTATTACTTGCCTTCTTAGAAGCATGTGGCTATATGGCAAGAATTGCCTTTGTATTAGATAGAATCTTTAGAAGATTTGGTTTATCAGGCAAATCATTTATTCCTATCCTAATTGCGACAGGCTGTGGTATTCCTGGTATCATGGCATCTAGAACAATTGAAAATCAAAGAGATCGTAGAATGACAATCATGACTACAACCTTCATTCCTTGTGGTGCTAAAATTCCTTTTATTGCCATGATTGCTGGTGCAATATTTAATAATTCACCATTAATTTCTACGAGCGCTTATTTCTTAGGCATGGCATCAATTATTATTTCAGGCATTATCTTAAAGAAAACAAAAGCCTTTGCAGGACAACCTTCACCATTTGTTATGGAATTACCTGCATATCATTGGCCTACAGTTGGCAATTTATTAAGATCAATGTGGGAAAGAGGATGGTCTTTTATTAAAAAGGCCGGAACAATCATCCTATTATCGACAATTGTTATCTGGTTCTTATCTAGATTTGGCTTTACAAGTGAAGGATTTATGATGCTTGAAGAAGATGCAATTGATTTATCTATCCTAGCTTTATTAGGCAAAGCTATATCATGGATATTTGTTCCTCTTGGCTGGGGTAATTGGCAAGCTGCAGTTGCTTCTATTACTGGACTTGTCGCAAAAGAAAACATTGTTGGTACAATGGGCACATTATATTCAGCAGAAAATCTAACAGCTTACGAATCAATGGCTCAAGTATTTACTAAAATATCAGGTTATAGTTTCTTGGCATTTAACTTATTATGTGCTCCTTGCTTTGCCGCAATTGGTGCTATTAAAAGAGAAATGAATAGCCCTAAATGGACTTGGTTTGCGATTGGCTATCAATGTGGATTCGCATATCTTGTAGCCTTATTGATTAATCAACTAGGCAATACCTTTGTTGGTAATATTAATGTTGTTGGTTTAATCGTTTCAATTTGTATAATTATATTAGCTATCTATATGTTATTTAGACCATATAAAGAAGCTACTGTATTAGAAGAAAAGAATTAATCTAATGGAGGCCTTATGTCTTATTTAAAAGAAAATCTTGGCACAATTATTGTTTCCTTAATCTTATTATTAATTGTTGTCTTGATTATTAGATCATTAATAATAAGAAAGAAAAAAGGCGTTACATCATTAAGTTGTGGTTGTGATTGTGCTAATTGCACTCTAAATTGTAAAAAGAGAATCTAAAAATGAACTTCCAATTGTTGTATAAATGATTGGAAGTTTTATTATTTCTAAGTTAATTTTAATATTCTTAATTATGTTAGAATGTATTTAACATGAAAAAGAAATCGAAGTTTTTAGGACATTTATTGGTTGCTATTACAGGCATAGGCGTCTTACTTGGCAGTTTGTTTTTAAATTCTGATGAATTGGCTAAAAATGATGAAGAGAGCGATGATGTGGTTAATCAAAAGGCAATTGTATATCGTTCAAACAAAAAGTCGCTTAAAAAAGTGTTTTATTTTTTAAAATGTTTTGTCTTTATGCCTATCTGGATAATCACAACTTTTATTTTAAAACTCATCAAGAAAATATTAGATTTACTGGCATTTCCAATTCTTAAATATCTGTTAATATTCTTAATTGTCTTTTTAATTCTCTTATTGATTATTATCTTATCTATTAAGCTAATGTATCCAGAACTTAAATTAAGAGAAATCATCAATAAGAAAATGATTTTATCAACTTTGATTTCTTCTTTATTGATTGATTTATCTTTTATTCTTTATGAATATTATTACAAGGATTATGAAGAATATTTATATTTATTAGTATTTATCTTTG
>CAMKTV010000046.1 GCA_946415785.1 uncultured Solobacterium sp. | reverse complement strand
GAGTATTAATTCTAGATATTTTTCCAAGAAACTTCCATTAATATCTATATTATTGATGTTCTTAAAGCCAAAAATAGGGTCTTTAGCCAATGTTTTAATTATCTTAAAGCGTACACACCCTGCTTTAGGAACATCATTAATATCGCTTATTTGTGTCTTAAAACCGCATATTAATTTATCATCATTAATACGATATGCAATATCTGATTGAATAATTCTTCCAGGCACAATATTTGAATCATTTAAGGCCCCATTATCGTTTTCAATAATTCTAAGTGCCCAAATGCCTTCTTCAATTGATGTTTCAACACTGATTGTGAAATTCTCGTTGTATACAAATGATTTAAAATCTTCATTATTAGCTTTCTTATAATCTTTAGGCTCAACTACCTTTAAGGCGTCAGGTATTCCTTCATCTTCTAATCTTTCTTGTAACCATTTAATAGTAACTAAAGCAGCATATTTTAAAGCATCCACAAGATCAATATTCTTGTTAGCTAATTCAGCATAAAACTGATATGTATTATATTTGTTTGCTTTAGATAATTTGATCGCCTTACCTGTGATATTTGTCATTAATAATTATTCTTCCCCAATTACTACTAATTGATCATCATCTTTTAATTCAATATTTTGATTATAATCTCTAATAATCTTGAAAGATTCATTTGTCTTTTTAATACCAATTAGAATATAGCCAAAACTATAGACAATTCTTTGTAGCTTTGAATATTTCAATTCTATATTAGAAACATTAAATTCACTGGCAGTCTTTAAATATGCTTCAGAGCCTTCTTCATCTAATAATTCATTAAAGACATCTGCCCTTCTTGTATCAGTTGTGATTTGTGCAAGCATCATTGAAGATAAGTCACTGGCAACCACGAAGTCTTCACTGTTCTTTGAATAAATCAGATTGCGATTATTTTCTCTTTTCATTTCTGCAGTAATTGTAAATGGCAGATTGAAGCGTTTTTTAATATTACGTAATTTAATAATGCTGACCATAGTATTTGTATCAGCCTCTTCATCTTTTTTATGACTGTCAGCTAATATACATACATGCTTACTATTCTTTACGATATCGAATAGAATATCTTCATCATTATAATTACGATTATCATAGATGATATTAGAAGCATATTCTTCATTATTAGAAATAAATGTTTCTTTATCTTTATTATTTGAAGATACAATTCTGATATTTTCTACATTATCAGGTAATTCATCTAAGATAGTATTAATTTTTTCATTAATACCGAATATTGTTAATTCTGGAATTGGTTTTAATGGTATTGGACTTGCTTCTACAAGTTCATCATCATTATCTAAATTTTCAAAATATAAATCACCAGGTTCTTCTTCAAAAGTAATTAAAATATCACCTTTTTTAATAACAGTATCTTTATTAGGATTAATTAAAGCTGTATTGTTGCGATAAATACCAATGATAATCGCTTTTCTAGCTGAAAGAGTTACCTTAGCAAATTCAAGACCAACAACTTCTTTTTTATCTTCAAAATAGAATTCATAATTATCAAAATCAATCATATCTAATAAAGCATCATAGATACCAGTTTGAGTAATTGAATGAGCAATGATACGGGCAACTGTATTACCAGAATGTAGCATAGTAACACCCTTTTCTTTTAATATCTCATCAGAGAATACTTCATCATTTGCTTCTATAGAAGCAATAATTTTTGGACGTTTATTTTCATCAATGAGTTTTTCTATAGCCAACATTGTTTTAATAGTCTTGCCTTTTTCTCTGGTATTTATTACTATCGCCTTACAAGTAGATAAAGAACAGCACTTAAGTGCATTAGCGTTTGTAGTATCTGCATTTATGACTGTCAAACGAATATTTCTAGGAACATCAATGTTTTCTTTTATCGCCTGTTCAATATCCGTTCTTTCATAATTATCAACGACAACAATAGATTTCTTTTCTTCTTCAGCAGCCTTTATCATTTCCGATAATAATGCATATTCACCAAACCTAAAGCCTAAAACAACTGTATGATTTACTTCTACAATATCAGGATTATCTTTCTGTAAGGCAATGATTTTTCCTCTCATAGCACTTGAGAATATACCAATAAGCATACCAGTAAAGATCATGCCTGTTAGACCTAATAAAGTATAAAGAACAATATGTAATAAAGAACCTGAATCAGAAGCAGGAAAAGATGAAGACATGGCAGATCTTAGATTATCCCACAATAAAGCATAGATACTCTTATCTTCATAAATATCAAATAAAACGATAAATACAGTTACAAACACTACTGCACCTAACACCATGATTAACAATAACTTAACCATGCTGGCAGTACCTTTAGCCATTCTTAAATCTAGCCAATATCTAAATCTTTTTTTCATAAATTTTTTCTTTTTCTTACTTAAGATAATAACATATAAGCCTTAAATAAATAAGCGAATCATTTGATTCGCCTATTAATTAACAATTTATGGTAACGGTACTTCAGGTAAGCCATAGCTTCCATCACCATTATCAACAATGCCGCCATCACTGGCAACTATTACATCTCTATTTAAAAGATAAATTATCTCAATCGTTGGTTTAGTGTTCTTATCTTCCATACTACACCGTATTTATAATTATACAATGACATCTCAATAAAAGCCAATTTATAATTCCAGTAATAACAAAACCATATAAATAGGCGAATCATTTGATTCGCCTATATTTTATAAATATACAATTTTAATTCTAAGGAAGTGGGATTTCTACAAGCGAATCGTCTCCATCACTGGTGATAATAATGTCCCTTCCTAAAAGATAAATTATCTCAATATCTGGTTTGACACGCTTATTTTCCATTATCAACATCTATAATACAAGAAAACTATTCAATTGGTGTTCCGTATTCGTCGCTTGTAGCAAGAACATCTTTTGAAGAAATCTTTATTATTTCAATTGTAGGTTTGTTAATATTTTCCATAAATAGTAAGCCTCCTATTCTTCCTTAATTACTCAGCAGCTAATGCATAAGCGGCTTCATAATAGTAATTATACAACGCCATCATAACATTTACCAAATTAATATCTGCAGTTTCAACGCCATCTTTGTGATTTACAAGATATTCACGAGCTTGAGTAATACAAGAAACTGATACATTTAAGCTTCCTGCACCTTGTTTTGTTGCTGTTACAGTATGTTCTTTTCCAAGATCTGGAGCAGCAACATTTGAGAATGTTACATAATAGTAACTTGAATTTGCTAGACTTAATGTTGGTTCAAGAACATTGTTTTCTTCATCAATAAATTCATAATCTGCAATATCACTGCCATCTTCTAATCTGAAATATACATTTAGACTAGTTGCAGCTTTTAGATTCATGGTACAACCTTGGAAATTAATTCCTTCTGTTTCACCTATGACTTGACGAGTGCCATGATCATCTTCAATCATTTGAATTGGTGTGTCAACATCATCAAAGCCGATATATTGTTCATCAGTTGATAATTCTTTATTTGCTAAATCATCAGCATTTACACCGAAATAAACTTGGCAATAAGAAGCGTAATTTAACATTGCTTGTACAAAGTAACCTAATGATTCATCATCTTTTAATAGCATTAAGTAATCTTTCATGCTTGTTGTACTAGAATAGATTTCTTTTTCGCCATTTGTAATAACGATGTCAAATGTTTGATTTAATTCTGCAGGAGCTTTTGCAGGAGTAGATAATGTATATCTATTTGTTTCAGCATCTACTAATGTTAATTCAACTTCTTCACCATCAATTGTTGCAACAAATTCACCTTCCATATCTGGCAATTCAGCGAATAGATTTTCTGTTAATGTACCATCAGCATTTAATGTTAACGATGCACTTACATCTAACATTGATTCAATAGTGATATCACCAGTTACATTGAAGAAACGAACATTATAGTATTCAACATTCTTATTTTGAACGAATTGTAATACTCTAACACCATTTGGTTCCCAATATTGGTTTACACCATTTACATTGTCTAGAGGGAATTCAGTCTTTAGATCACCATAAGTGATTACAACTTTATTATGTTTTTCATAATCTTCATGAACTAATATTGCAGCACCGATACCTGATGTACTACTATAATCACCATAGATTGTAGCTACACCAGCAGCATAATCAATAGTACCACCGTTTCTCTTATTATTGCCTGAACCAGTTCCATATGGGTCCCAGCAACGTACACCTACATAATTACCAGATGTATTTGTTGAATAAGCACCAGTACCAATATAGTTATGACCTTCGTTACCGAAGTTCAAAATTCTAATTGTATGTTCAACGAAATATTTTGCTTCAATTGTTACATTTTCAACAATCTTATAGAATCTAACATTAATTTGGTTAGTAGTTGTAGTATTAACAGCAAGTTTGAAGATATCATCAGCTACATATTCTGTTCTTTCTTCAAGTTCATAGTCTTTATTGATATAGAATGTCTTGCCCTTGATTGCATCGCCATTAACTTCTAATTCAATTGCATCGTGATCACCAAATTTGAAGATAATTGTTTTTAAATCTTCAATTTGAGTCAAGATAGTAGCAGCAACACCAGTAGTATTACTATAATCACCATTAGTTACAGCAACTGCTTGGTGATGGTTACCTTTATTTGCGTTTTCGCCAACATCGAATTCATCAATTGCAGCTTTTGGAGAAGCATATAATGTTCCACCAGTTACGCCCCAACCATCTGCAGATACATAAGGAGTAGATAGATATGTGCCACTCTTAGCAACATATTTATGACCGAAGTTCACAAATGTTACTGAACGTTTAGCTAATTCAACTTCAACTTCGATATCTTCAGGCATATTCCAAACTCTGAAGAATGAATAATTTGGATGTCCTTGGTCTGGAGCGAATTTTAAGATATATGTTACATTTTCAGGATCTGCTAGTTCATCTGACCAATTACCTTCTGAATCTAAGAAGCGTTCTGTTTTAACACTGAACCATTCAGCAGGAATTTCAGCTTCAACTTCGCCGAATTTAACTACTGCGCCCTGAATTGCCCCAGCGTAGTTATTGAAATCAAATCTGATCTTAACGCCGCTTTCATCATTGTCAACTTCAACTTCATTGACAATTTTCTCACCTGCATAAGCTACATAATCGCCTTCAACTTCTTCAAAGCCAACACCACCAGCTCTTTCTACCCAAGTTGATGCATGAACAGCAGTTACATTTTTAAATGTGAATGTATTGGCATAGAATTTTGCTTCGATTACTAAATCATCATAAACACTTCCAGCAAAATTATATTCTTCATCATTTAAATACCAACCAGCAAATAAACTATAGCCTTCTGGAACTGTAGGATCAACAGGTTTAGCAGCAGTATAACCGTCATATACAATTTGAGAATCATATTCATCTTCTCCAACCATGAATTTTACATTATGAGTAACAGTTGTAGCGTAATTGAAAGCAATATTGATATTTGTAGTAACTGCATAATAAACAATCAAATTATTTTCAAAATCAAGAGCTAAGATGTCACTTGATGCGTGTTCGCTTGAGAATTCATATGAAGAAGATAAATATTGAACACCAGTCAAATCATTGCATGTAGCTACAGAACTACCAACAGTAACAGTAACTGATCCTAGAGGATTTTCGTCCAATAGATTGATTTCTTGAGCGATACCGCTACTATTTGTATAGTCAGCAGAAACGATAGTAGATGTAGAATTATTTGCTTTTGTTGTATAGTATAGGTCATACTTTTCACCTAGACTATTATCAAAACTTGCATCTTCTATATTATTAACTGTAATTGTATGTTCACCACTTGAATAATGGATAACAACATCAATAGCGCCAGGAATGTTATACCATCTTGATGCCATTGCGTTTGAATCACCTGATTTAGCAGCTGCAAAACCAACTATTTTAGTTGATCCACTAGGCCAGCTTACATTACCATCGGCTGTCTTTCCTAAATTTCCGTTTGAATCTAAATAGAAATTAGTTTTAATACAATGTGTTGAACTAGATACAATTGAATTAGCTGTAAGCTTAGAACCACCATAATAGAAGTCAACAGAAGCTATACTTCCTTGTGGTGCTTGGTCATATCTATTGGTATTACCAGAACTAGGACCATTTGTATAAGCTGTGTCTCTATAGCCTTTAAGAGAATAACCGGTATTATTATTAAGCATTGCCCCATCGCCTGTAAAAATGGCAGAGTTAATATTGGTCGTACCATAAGGTCTTCCTAATCCATAGAATACTTCTAGAGAATATTCTCCACTTGCGTTTACTTCATTTGTGTTTGCCACTAATGTAGTAAATGCTAACATTATAGACAATGTCACAACAAGTAAACCCTTCATCAAATTCTTAAAATGTTTCATCCGTGACCTCCTCAAATGTATCTAAAACATTCCAAAAAGAATATACAAAAAATTTATCAAAATTATTATATAACGAACAGGCTTAAATAACACTACTTTTTTTATTAAAAAGGCTTATTTAAGCCTTTATTTATCATATTTTATATATTTTATCTGCTAGTAGTTTTGCGGCCTTTTTATGAGTAACAATTACTACTGACATATTAGTTAATTTTCGAATATTATTTAACAGTTCTTTTTCGGTATTTTCATCTAATGAAGAAGTAGCTTCATCTAGTAATAGAATTGGTCTTTCTGAATAAATTGCTCTAGCTATTGCCAGTCTTTGAACCTGTCCTTCTGAAAGGCCAGAGCCCTTTTCACCTAATGTCTGATTTAAATCAGATACAAATTCTTTAGCACAGGCAATATTCAAGGCCTTTTCTAATTTCTTCTTATCAAACGGCTTATTGAAACAGATAATATCTTTGATGCTTCCTGCTAATAACTGATTACCTTGAGGAACATAGGCAAATAGTTTACGATAACGTTCATCTAATACATCATCATCAATATAGGCACCTTCTACTTCATATAAGCTCATTAATAATTTTAGGATTGTAGATTTACCTATACCACTTTTACCAGCTAAGACAACGATTTGTCCTTTATTTAATTCAAAATTAAAGTTCTTTAATACCCTTAATTCTCCATATGAGAAGTTAACATTCTTTAAGCCCAGTTTCTTAAAGCGTCTTCTATAATATTTAATTGTTTCTTCTTGTGATAATTGTTCGCCTTCTAATTCAAATGTTTCAACTTCCATTAATCTTTCACATGATGAAAGCATTGCATAATATTGAGGCACAAAGCCTGTAATATTAGCTAATGGTGTTTGAATTTGGGAAACAAGCTGAATAACAGCCACAAAGGTTCCATAACTTACTGTTCCTTCATAGATGCCATAAGCACAATATAAAGCACTTAATAAATAGACAGCACGCATGATGAAAGAAAAGCCCACATTACAGATATTAGAAAAAGTAATACGATCAATTCTTTTTTGTCTATGATTGGCCATATATAGATTTGCTTCATTAAGACTTTCTATTTCTTTAGAAAAAGTCTTAACAATAAGCAAATTTGATATTCTTTCTTGTAGATAAACTCTTAAGTTTCCATCTGCTTCTTGAACTTTCTTATGTAAGGTCTTTAAATGTTTTCTAAAAAAATATGTAAAGAATATTAAAGCGATAGCACAAGGAATAATGATGTAGATTATCTTTGGCATAAGATAGATAACGGATATAACTGCAGCTAATAGCATTACTATCATGCCAATTAGACCAGGTAAAATATTCACCAGTCCATTAGCGACTACTACTGTATCACTGGTTAATTTATTAAGCCATTCTCCAGAATGAATATTATTAACTTGTTTATATTTTCTATTTAAGATATTTTCAAATAAACGTGCTTTAAATAGATTTTCATAGGTACTTGTTGCCTTTTCTTTAATTTGTCTTTCAAGTGCTCTTAAACTAACTGTTAAAGTTGCGACAACAATTAAGGCAATCGCATATAATTTAAGATTCTTTAGATCTTTTAATACTGCACTATTTATTAATGATTTTAGGACAAAGGCATTGGCTACTCCTACTAAGCCTAAGAAAAAACTTATTATTACTAATACATATATGTAATATCTTTTTTCTTTAATCGTTTCGTTTAAATAATTATTAGTCTTTTGAATCATATTTCATTAATATCTTTGTTTCTTCTTTTAGTCTTCTTCTAGTAGAACCTAACAAGAATACTCTTATTGCCCTATATAGATAAATAAATGGTAAAAGAATTACTACCTTTTTTATTATAGGAAATTTTCTGCACATTTCCCAATATGGTGGGAAAGCACGATATAGATAATAGCCAAAGCGTCCTCTTTTACTTATTTCTCTGTTCATCTTATTTTCTCTGCTGCCAAAAGCTGAGC
>CAMKTV010000045.1 GCA_946415785.1 uncultured Solobacterium sp. | reverse complement strand
TCTCAAGCCTAGTTCGCTATCTAAAAAACAAACTAGAGGCAGATGAAAACTTAAATAATATACTTGTCACTGGGGAAATATCTAATTATAAAAAACATAGTTCTAATCATCTTTATTTCACTTTAAAAGATAATAAAGCTGCAATAAATTGTATTATGTTTGCAGGCAACGCTAAATCATTAGCTTTTGAACCAAAAAATGGTGATAAGGTTATTTTAAGTGCATATGCATCTATTTATGAAGCAACTGGTCAGTTACAATTATATGTAACTAAGATGAATCTATCAGGTCTTGGTGATTTATATTATCAATATGAACAGTTAAAGAAAAAATTGTTTGAAGAAGGGTATTTCAAAGAAGATCACAAAAAAGAATTAGAAGTAAGATATCCTAATAGAATCGCTGTTTTAGTAGGTGATAATTCTGCAGCTCAATCTGATATAAAGACAACATTTTCTCGCCGTTGGCCGTTATGTAGTGTTGATTATTATCCAGTTTTAGTTCAAGGCAAAGATGCACCTAAAGATATTGTCAATAATTTATTAACAGTAGATGAATTAGAATATGATGCCATTATCTTAGCAAGAGGTGGTGGTTCATTTGAAGATCTCTTCTGTTTTAATGATGAACAGTTAATTAAAGTAATATATAATCTAAAGACTTTTATTATTACTGGCGTTGGCCATCAACAGGATTTCACTTTAGTAGATTTTGTTGCTGACTTAAGAGCAGCTACGCCAACTGCAGCAGTTGAATTAATTACGCCTAATATTGATGATGTAATAATTGATTTAGGTAATTCTATCGATTATTTAAATGACTTCATGTTAAACAAATATGAAGAATATGAAAAGAATGTAAATTCTTTAATTACTAATAAATATCTTGTTAATCCAATTCTATTAACAGAAAAAACAGAACTTAAGATTATTTCTTATATTAAATCTTTAAATAATTTTTCATTAAAACTTTCTAGCATAAATATAAGAATTAATAATTATCTAAATTCAATAAGAGAAAAAATGAATAATAGAATTAATATTACTAAAAAATCACTTGACTCTTATACAAATCTTTTGAATGCATATTCATATCAAAATACATTAAAAAGGGGATACAGTGTAGTCTATAAAGATAATAAAATCATTAAATCTAAAAAGAAATTAAAAGAAAATGATTTATTAAATATTAAGATGTATGATGGGCAGATCAAAGTAGAAGTAAAAGGAGAAAACAATGTCTAAAGAGAAATTTGAAGATAAGATGAACAGATTAGAAGAGATTATTTCTAATTTAGATGGCGAAGATGTGGATTTAAATGAAAGTATAAAGCTTTATGAAGAAGGACTTAAGCTTTCAAAAGATCTTAAAAAGCAATTAGAAACATTTAAAGAGAAAATTGAAAATATTAATAAAGAGAATGAAAATGAATAATTTTGATGAATATTTAATGAACTATGTTGCTTCTTTTAAAGATAACTTAATTAAAGAAGCGATGATATATTCTCTAGATGGAGGCAAGCGTTTTAGACCTAATGTTTTATTTTCGATTATAAAAGGTTGTGGACTAGAAGAAAATGATGCTTATCCTGCAGCTTTAGCTATTGAATTTATACAATCATATTCACTAATACATGATGATTTACCAGGAATGGATAATGATGATTATCGCCGTGGGAAATTATCTTGTCATAAAAGATTTGGTGAAGATATCGCCATATTAACAGGAGACGCATTATTGACGCATGCTTTTGAATGTATTTCAAATTCTAATTATGATGATAAATTAAAAGTTAATTTAATTAATATCTTAGTTAAATATGCAGGCCTAGAAGGAATGATTTATGGTCAATTATTAGACGTTACTGCAAACACAAATATCAATAAAGAGCAATTATTTGAAATACATGATAATAAGACTGGTGGCTTATTTAAATATGCTTGTCTAGCTGCTATGTATATCGCTTCTTCAAAATTAGATATTGAAATTGATTATAATTATTATGAGGCATTAGGTTCAAAAATGGGCATTATCTTTCAAAGTCAAGATGACTTATTTGACATTATTAAAACTGAAAATGAAACAGGCAAATCTAATTCAGACAGCCGCAATCAAAAGATTACAGCTTTATCATTTATGTCTGTTGATGAACTTAAAGAGCACATCGATTTTTTATTCAAAGATATAAAAAATTACTTATCTAAGGCAAATTTTGATACTAAATATCTATTAGAAATATTAGAAAGAATGCAGAACAGATAATGAATATTAAAGATATTAAAAATCCTGATTTTATTAAGAAATTGGATGAAAAAGAATTAAATGAACTAGCGAAAGATATTCGTGAATTTTTAATTGAGTCAATTTCTAAAACAGGAGGACATCTATCAAGCAATCTGGGAGTTGTGGAACTTACAATTGCGTTACATTACTGTTTTGATTCTCCTAATGATAAATTCTTATTCGATGTAGGACATCAATCATATGTTCATAAGATATTAACTGGCAGGGCTAAAGATTTTGATAAATTAAGAAAATATAATGGTCTATCTGGTTTTCAAAGTAGAAAAGAAAGTAAATATGATCCACTTGATGCAGGGCATTCTTCAACAACCTTATCAATCGGTTTAGGCATGGCTGTCGCAAGAGATCTAAATCATGAGAATTATCATATTGTCCCAATCGTAGGAGATGCCTCTATTTCTGCAGGTCTTTCTTTAGAAGCTTTAAATCAAATAGGGGATTTAAAGAGTAAAATGATTATCGTTTTTAATGACAACAACATGTCTATTTCTAAGAATGTTGGTATCTTAAAGAAAGTATTTGCGTCATTAAGATCTAGTAAGTCATATATTAATTTAAAAGAGAATGTTAAGGATAATCTGATTAAAAAGAAAAAAGGTAAATCATATATCAGCTTTATTCGAAATATTAAAGATTCAATTAAGACAAAGATCATTAAAGATGGTATCTTTGGAGAATTTTCAATTGATTATTTAGGTCCAATTGATGGACATGATATCAAATCATTAATTAACGCTTTTAATGCGGCTAAAGAAAAAGATGGACCAGTTGTAATACATGTAGTAACTAAAAAAGGCAAAGGCTATAAATATGCTGAAGAAGATAGCTCTGGCAAGTGGCATGGTATATCTCCATTTGATATTAAGACAGGTGAGACATTAAAGAAATTAGCAGCTGATAAAATTAATTATTCTAAATTAGTTGCAGATCATCTACATAAATTAATGAAAAAGGATAAAAACATTATTGCTATAACTCCTGCCATGATATCTGGCTCATGTCTAGAAGTTATATTTAAGGATTATCCTGATAGATCATTTGACTGTGGTATTGCTGAAGACCATGCTTTAGATTTTGCTGCTGGACTTGCATTAGCCAATAAAAAACCATTCGTTTCTATATATTCATCTTTCCTACAAAGAGCCTATGATCAGGTAAATCATGATATAGGAAGAATGAATTTGCCAGTAGTTTTAGGCATTGATAGGGCAGGAATAGTTGGGGAAGATGGTCCATCTCATCAGGGAGTATATGATATTGGGCTTTTAAGACCTGTTCCTAACGTAATTATTGCTCAAGGTAAAGATGCTAATGAAATAAGAAATCTGTTAGAATTGGGCTTTAAAACAGGCTCTCCATTCGCTATAAGATACCCAAGAGGTTCATTAATTAATGAAAAATACAAAAAATTAGATATTAATGTAGGAAAATGGGAAAAAATCATTAATAATGATAATGAGGGGACTATAATTATCACTTATGGTGAAGATGTCTTAAAGATTAAAGAAAGGATAGAAAAAGATGATTTAAATTATAATCTTGTAAATGCTAGATTTATTAAACCAATTGATGAAAGAATGTTGTTGAATTTAGCTGCTAAAAATAAAAAAATCATTATCTATACAACAGATATGATTAAAGGTGGCCTAGGTGATTCAATCTTAGAATTCTACAGTAAAAAGAATATAAATGTTCCAATTACCATCTTTGGAATTGATGAAATATATGTAAAACATGGTGAAAGTGAATTAGTTAAAAAAGAATTAAAATTAGATTTGGACTATTTGTTTAAATATTTAAAGAAAAATGCTTAAGAGTTTGAGAATTTGTAACTATGCGATAATTGATGATTTATCAATTGAATTTGATAAAGGTTTTAATGTCTTTACAGGTGAAACTGGTGCTGGAAAATCAATTATCTTTGCAGCACTAGCTTTATTAATTAGAGGCAGAAGTGATTCTTCATTAATTCAAACAGGAAAAGAAAAAGCGATTATTGAAGGTGTTTTTGATATAGAAGATAAAAATATAAAAGAAATTCTTGATAATCAAGATATTCCTTACGATAATGAATTAATTATCAAAAGAGTTATTAGTGCAGACAACCATAATTCAATCAAAATAAATGAATCAAATGTTACCTTAAATTTTTTAAATGATTTATTAATCCGATATGTTGATATTCATTCACAAAAAGACAATCAGTTATTATATTCAAAGTCATATCAATTAGAACTATTAGATAAATACGCTAATACTAAAGAATTATTAGCTGAATATAAGATATTATTTAATAATTATCTTTCTGTTAAGAAACAATATGAAGAATTATTAAATAACAATTATAACGAAAGAGAAATTGAATTCTTAAAATATGATTTAGATGAACTGTTGCAGGCAAACATCAACGAAGCTGAAGAAGATGAATTAAATGATTTAGAAAAGAGATTTAAATCTTTTGAAAAATATTCAAACATATACAATACCGTTTCAGACTTATATAACAAGAATTCTGGAATCAAGGAACAATTATATGATCTGATTAATTCTATCAATGTTGATGATGATAAATTGAATGAAATTAAAAATGTAATATCAAATAACTATTATTCATTAGAAGATAACATAAACAATCTATTAAATCTTCTTAATTCATATAATATTGATTATTTAAATATTGATGAAGTTGAAGAAAGACTATATACATATAATAAACTAAAAAGAAAACACAAAACTGATACCAAAGGATTATTAGAATTGATTGATTCTTTTAAGCTTAAAATTGAAGCATTTGAAGATAAAGATAGGGTATTAAATGAAAAAGAAAAGGCAGTAAAGAAAGCTTATGACGATGCATATAAATGTGCATTAAAATTAAGCGAGATAAGAAAAAAAGCTGCAGTAACTTTAGAAAAAGAAGTATTAAAAGAAACTTCTGATTTATTATTAAATAATTGTCAGTTTAAGATTGATTTTGAAGTAAATGAATTAAATATTAATGGTGTTGATGATGTTGAATTTTTAGTTTCAATGAATAAAGGTGAATCGTTAAAGAACTTAAGAAATGTCGCAAGTGGTGGTGAAATATCTAGATTAATGTTGGCACTTAAAGCTGTCTTTACAAAACTTTCAACAATTGATCTATTAATCTTAGATGAGATTGATACTGGTGTATCTGGCAACATTGCTTTTGCGGTAGGTCAAAAGATCGCCAAGATTGCTAAGAATTGCCAGGTATTATGTATATCTCATTTATCACCAGTAGCAGCTTGTGCTAACAGCCATTATTTAATCTATAAGAAAGATGATTCTTCTAAGACTAATACTAACGTTAAGAAACTAAATTATGATGAAATAATCGAAGAATTAGCTGCAATTTCAAATACCAACAAGAATCTAAAAGCAATTGATGCTGCAAAAGAATTATATAAATCTGCTCAAGATATTATTAAATCATTATGAAAATAAATTCTGCGATTAAAGAATATCTATATCAAATAGAGACTTTCGAAGCAAAGTCACTTTCAACTGTAAAATCATACAGAATTGATTTAAATATATACGAAGCTTATTTTAATTCTATAGGTATTGATGAAATAAACGATATTAATGTGAATAACATCTATGATTTTGTTTCTTATATCAATTCTAAATACGCCAATGCATCATGTAACAGAATCAAATCAACAATTAGAAATTTGCATAATTATCTATCAAATAAATATGATTTAAAGAATCCATGTATCAATATAGAAATAAATAAGAATCAAAAAAGATT
Organism: uncultured Solobacterium sp.; assembly: GCA_946415785.1. Lineage (GTDB taxonomy): Bacteria > Bacillota_I > Bacilli_A > Erysipelotrichales > Erysipelotrichaceae > Colivicinus. Next base: position 2,490 of record CAMKTV010000045.1, on the reverse strand, counting down.
GCCTATTTATTGTACAAAAGAAGAGATTGAAAAACTGATGTCAGAATTTAATGATGAAGATCCAGTTGAATTATTTCATCATACAATTTTAGAAACATTATATGGGCTTGGACTAAGAATTAGTGAATGTTGCAATCTATCTATTAATCAAATAAATCTTGAACAAGGATTTGTGACTGTTTTTGGAAAGGGTAAGAAAGAAAGGCTGGTTCCAATACCAGAAATAACACTTGAATATCTAAACAAATATTTTAATAATGTCAGACCATTATGGATAAAGAAATCTATTAATTATTTCTTTATAAATAGATATTCTAGAAAAGTTACAACTAGATATGTTGAAATCATGTTAAAGAATGTTGTGGCAAGTGCAGGATTAGATGGTAAAATTACTCCTCATAAACTAAGGCATTCATATGCTACACATCTATTAGAAGGGGGAGCAGACCTTAGATCTATTCAAGAATTATTAGGTCATAGCGATATTTCAACAACTGAAATATATACACATGTAGAAACAAAAAGATTAAAAAATCTTTATTTAAATAATCATCCATTAGCAAAATTAGGGGGACTGAATGATGAAGAAAAGTAGAACATTTGTTGTAGTTATTGACTCACTTGGTGTGGGATATGAAGAATTCTCAAAAGATTATGGCGATGAAGGTTCAAATACATTAGGCCATATATTTGAAGCAACTGAAGGAAAATATAAGATTCCTAATTTACAGTCATTAGGCTTATGTAATCTAACTGAAGTTAAAGGCAATCCTGCTGTTGATAATGCTAAAGCTTACTACCTAAAACTTAAAGAATCTTCAGTAGGTAAGGATACAATGACAGGGCATTGGGAGATAATGGGCGTACTTACGACGCAACCTGCTGTTACCTTTACAGATACCGGCTTCCCACAAGAATTAATCGATGAATTAGAAGCTAAGACTGGTTATAAATATATAGGTAATTATTCAGCTTCTGGTACAGAAATATTAAAGGAATTAGGCGAAAGGCAGCTTCAAACAAAAGAATTAATTATCTATACTTCTGCCGATTCTGTATTACAAATAGCTGCACATGAAGAATTATATGGAATTGATGAAATATATCGTATTTGTCATATTGCAAGAGAAATTTGTTCATCTAGACCTGAATGGAAGGTTGGCAGAGTTATCGCAAGACCATTCTTAGGTGATAATAAAGATAATTTCACTAGAACATCAAATAGACACGATTACGCCTTAGATCCTAGCGATATTACTGTTTTAGACGAATTAAAGGAAGCTAATTATGATGTGATATCTATTGGCAAGATTAACGATATTTTCAATACAAAAGGCATCACAAGAGCAATTAAATCATCTTCATCAGTTGAAGGCATGAAGCAAACTATTGAAGTAGCTAAAGAAGACTTCAATGGTATATGTTTCACTAATTTGGTTGATTTTGACGCTAAATGGGGACACAGAAGAAATCCAGTAGGGTACGCTGAAGAATTAGTTGCATTTGATGAATTGTTACCTCAATTAATTGAAAATCTAAGAGAAGATGATGTTTTATTCATTACAGCAGACCATGGAAATGACCCAACTTGGAAGGGTAGCGATCATACTAGAGAAATGATACCTTGTGTAATATACTCTAAATCATTTAAAGAGCCAAAAGATTTAGGCACAAGAAAATCGTTTGCTTGTATTGGTACAACTGTTGCCGATATATATGATGTTAAAAAGCCTAGGATTGGTGAATCTTTATTAGAAGAGTTGAAATAAGGCCTAATTATTAAATAGGGCTAGAGAACTATAAAATTACATATTTTAATATAAATAATTAAATCGCATAACATACATTATGCGAAATAGACTACATATATTATATTTAATTTAGATTTATTAGTTTTCAAGTTTTTTTAATGATTTTGTTTTAAAATCATAGTAATTCAATTCATTATTTGCTTTCACAATGAATCTATTGTCCAACGATTTATCTTTTTGAATGATTCTTGTTTTAGAATTTACTACAACACAATTGTCTGGAATATCTTCATATACAACTGCATTAGCACCAATCCGACAATTATTTCCAATTTTAATATTTCCGATAATTTTAGCTCCAGCACCAATATAACAATTATCGCCAATTACAGGACTGCCATCTTTTAAGCTATCAGCCATTATACTTGATCCTATGGTAACTTGTTGAAAGATGACACAATTCTTTCCAATTCTAGCGTTTTCTGACATAAAAACGCCACTAATACCATGAGGAAAATACGGATAATCCTCAAATGTTGTATTAATGCCAATAAAGCTATTGTGTTTATCAAGATAATGCGAATAAACTGTTGCTTTTATACCTTTAGTTATCTTATTATTATGCAGATATTCATGCAACTTGAAAATATTTCTAAATCTTATAAATACAAATATGCTTATGATATCCTTAAAAAAATTTTTTATTATAAACATAATATATTTATATCATAATTATTTA
>CAMKTV010000044.1 GCA_946415785.1 uncultured Solobacterium sp. | reverse complement strand
ACAAGATATTAATGATAATGAATTAACTAGTAGAGTATATGGTGAAGTAAAAGATGGCTTTATACCCGTTGTGGAAAAGACAATGGATACCAAAGGTATTGATGTCTATCCTACTAATAGTGCTCTAGAACAATTACCAATTCTTTTGCCTTTCTATTTTATTAAGAAAATAGGATTCTTAGTTGCCATAAATGGCCAAAACGGAAATGTCGCATTAACCTTTAATAAGAAAAGAGATCGTAGTCGTTTCTGGTTTGTTGAACCACTATTAACATCTTTGATTGTTGGCATAGTTACTTTTATATTAAGTAAAAGTATAGAACTTACATTTTATGCGAGTGCTGCAGTAGCTTTAGTTGCCTTTACTGTTTTCTCTAATAATCGTGATAAACATGAAGAGACAATTATTTATAGTGACAAGAAAAATAAAAAGTTGAAAGACTTCAAGACCGCAAAGCCAATCTTTAAAGAAGAAATTAATGGCGTAAGTAAAAATGTTGTTATTAAGTTCTACCCATTAAGTAGAATACTTGCCCTATTATTAAAAGCGATTATCTTTAATGTCTTACCGCTAATAATTGTTATATTAATTAAACTAATAAATGATAGTCCAATTGAAACATTACATTTTGGTTATATTAGTTTGTGGCTGGTTATATCTATTCCCGTAACTTTTATCTTTTGGTTTGCCTACGCAAGAAGAGATGTATATAATACACCAGTCTTATATGAAATAAACGATGATGGTTCATTAAGAAAAATTAGAAAAAATGATTTAAAATCAACTTTCAGTTTAATAGTTACACTATTTAAAGAAGGTTCTATTGGTTTTGGCTTATTATTAGGAGGTCTACCATTACTAATGTTTATAATGTCTATTTATTTGATGTTAGTTGGATAAAAAAACAAGTTGATACCTTGTTTTTTTGAGTTAACAGTATGGGGAATACTGATAATTATTTCAATAAGTCTAAGAACGATTCACCATTTTCTGGTTTATCTACGCCAAAGTAATCACAAACTGTAGCCCTACATCACTCATTGTTTTTCTTAGACCAAGTCTAACTTCTTGTAGACCTTTTTTATATACAAGAAGTGGGACGTTTTCTCTAGTATGACGAGAACTTCCAATATTTGGATCATTACCATGATCGGCTTGGATTAATAAAATATCATCATCTTCTAAAACGCTTAATACTTTTCCAATTCCTTCATCGGCTTGTTCAAGAATGTGTTTATAAACTCCACTATCTTGTGAATGTCCTGCTAAATCAGTTTCTTGAATATTTGTACAAATAATTCCTTGTTCCATTTCTTTTAAAGCATTCAAAGTTAAGTCAAAACATTCAGGTAAGATTTCACCATTATGATGTAAGTCAAATGCATAGCGTAATAATTTTTCGTTATTCTCTTTTAACTTATTTAAAAACATAATTAATTATCTAATATCCTAGCTATATTAGTTTTTAATAATTTATTTAAATCTTCATCTTTGATTCCATATTCTTTTAATAATGGAACAAGTTTATTGGTTACAGCTGTATAGCCGTCTTTTCCATAACTTGTAAAATATGTACGTCTTGATACATCATTTGATAAAACAATATGTTCACCATAACCTTGTTCAATTAAGAACATAATATTATGAGCTCTAGTTTCATCGGTTTGATAGGCAACTTTACCACAAGTGTCAAAACCAATATTTACACCTCTTCTTAATAAAGAAAGATGGTGATCTCTATCATTGATTAAATCTTGATGACCAATAATAATCTTGTCAGGATTAACGCCTTTATTTAATAGAATATCAACTGTCTTTTGGGCAGTAACGATACCAGTATGTGTTGAAACAGCAAAACCTGTATTCTTGCTTGCGATACCTGCTGCTTCTAGAATCTTTTCTTCATGGCCTACAAAGCCCTTTGGTGAAGAAGCGATTTCCGCAATGATACCTGCTTTAATATCAGTACCATCAATACCTTCAGTTAATTCTTTTTCATATATTTTCGCAATATCTTCTGCAGGCATATCATCTAAATAAGCAGGATGATATTCGCTTAAATAAAAGCCAGTAGAACATACAATATTCAAATGTGTTTTTTCACTTATCTCTTTAAGTTTTAAAACATCACGCCACATATCGATTGTTGAAACTTCGACGGCAGCTTCAATTCTTTGAGCCATTGCCTTTTTGATTTCAGGAATAACTTCTTCTACTGTTTCAATTTTTGATTCTCCATCATGTCTTACATGATCTAGATCAATAATAAAATGTTCGTGTGCTAACGCATTACCAAATTCTTCTTTTTTAATGTCGCCTAATACTGTTCTTATCATAATAATTTTCTCCAAAAACATGCTACTTTCTTTAAAGCGATGCCACTTTTAGCTAATAGATAATTATTAATTTTGTCATCTATGATATCTTTTTTTATTCATTACACTTATATATTAACTCATATTTTTATAAAAGAAATAGCCTATTTAATGTTAAAATAAAGGGGTTATAAAGTAGGAGCTAAATATGTCAGAACAACGTAATATTAAAGCTATGTGGCAAATAATGGATGAACTTAAAAATGCCAATCAACTTGATAGTGTATTGCAAAGTGGATTAGAGATTTTATGTGATACGCTACCTTGTCTAGAGGCATGTATGTGGATACGTAATAAAGAAGATGAACGTGTCTATATCGTTGCCTGTAAGAAAGATAGCGATTATACAGGATTTAGTGTAGAAGAAGATAAAGATATAATCACTAAAGTTATTAAGGATGGCGAAACTATAATTTTAGAAGATTGTCTAAAAGATGAAAAAATTGCTGCTGATAAAGATCTTTCAAAGATTTTTAATGGCAACTGTTTAATTGCTCCATTAAAGACTCCTTTTGGTATATTAGGCTTTGTACAGTTCAATAATAAAAAAGATGGTTTCAATGATGAAGATATTAGATTAGTTAATAATTGTGCTTCATTATTAGCTCTAGATATCGAAGATAAAGGTTTAAGTTATAAACCTAATGAAAATAAAAATGTCTTAATTTCAGTTAGAGATGTAGTTAAAGAATTCCCATCTGGCGAAGAAATAAGAAGAATCTTAAATGGCGTTGATTTAGATATATATCAGGGTGAATTATTAGTAATCTTAGGTGAATCAGGATGTGGTAAATCTACCCTATTAAATATCATTGGTGGTATGGATCAGGCATCTAGTGGTCAATTATTAGTTGAAGGCAAAGATTTTTCTCATCCAAGTGAAGAAGAACTCACAGATTACAGAAGAGATTATATTGGCTTTATTTTTCAATCATATAATCTCATGCCTAACTTATCAGCAATTGAAAATGTTGAATTTATAGCAGAAGTTGTAAAAGAGCCAATGGACGCTAAAAAAGCATTAGAATTAGTAGGACTTGGTGAAAGATGTGACCGTTATCCTTCAGCCCTATCTGGTGGTCAGCAACAAAGAGTATGTATAGCCAGAGCTATCGTTAAAAATCCTAAACTGATTTTAGCAGACGAACCTACTGCTGCCCTTGATTTTGAAACAGGCCAAGGTGTTTTAAAAGTAATTGAAAAAGTCGTCAAGGAACAAGGCACAACAGTTATCATGGTTACCCATAATGTTGAAATTGCGAAGATGGCGAATCGTGTTATTAAACTTAAGAGTGGCAAGATTTCATCAATTAGAGTTAATATGCATCCACTACCTGCAGCGGATTTAATATGGTAAGAACATGAAAAGAACACAAAAAATAGATGCGTTAAAGAATATTAAAAAGCGCTTTGTATCATTTTTATCAATAAGCATTATCATCATGTTTGGGATTGGTGGTTGTTTTTGTACCCAATATTTAGGTAAAGGCATAACCGAGACTGCCAGTGAATATTACGCTGAACATAATTTTATGGACTATGAAGTAGTATCATCAATGGGTATTACTGATCTTGATATAGATACCATTAAAAATTTAGAAGAAATAGCTGATGTTGAAGGCGCTATCGCTTTAGATGGTTTACTTTCAAAAGAAGGTAAATTAACTGATGTTAAGGTAATGTCTTTAACCCAAAGGATTAACACTGTTAATCTATTAGAAGGAAAATTACCTCAAAATAATAATGAAGTCGTCTTAACCAGTGACCTAGTTGAAAAATTAGAACTTAAAATTGGTGATGAAATCAAATTAAATGTCACCTATGATGATAAAGATCCTTTAAATGAAAGTAATTTTAAAGTTGTAGGTATTATTCAACATCCATATTATTTAAAGAAACATTATACATATTGTGCTGTAGTAACAATGGATGCCTTTAATAATGAAGTTACAAATGGCTTATATACTTCAGCATATGTACGTACATATGATCCTATTACGGCTGAAACGGTTGAAAGTAAAGGAAAAGATGATGAAACCAGAGATAAGATCTGGAATCTTACTTATGATCTTCAAAAACAGGATATTCAATATTTTAAAGATTTAGCTAATCAAAAGATTGATGAAGAATGGGCTAAAGCAGAAACTTTATTTTTAGACGCAGAGCAACAAATCAAAGATAATGAAACAGAATTAGAAAACCAATTATCAGCTGCTAAAAAATTATTAAATGAAGGCAAGGCACAATTAGCACAAGGCAAAACTCAATTAGATGCTGCCCGAATAGAAATAAATAATGGTGAAGCCAGACTTAATGAAGCCAAAGAATTAATCGCAAAGGCTGATCCAATCTTTGAAGTCATTAAACCAAATACTGTTCTTAATATCTTAAACAAAGCTTTAGATTTAACTACTACCTTACAAACAAGATTAGTTGATAATAATCAGGAATTAATCGATAAAGCACGTAATAATCTAACTGAATGGCTAGCAAGTGAAGAAGTTAATAATGCTTTAAATAAAGCAGAAGAATTAACAGGTTTACCAATTATATCTACTATTCAAAAAGCAATTGATACTGATATATTAAGCGAAGCGATTTCTTATATTAATAAAGGAATTGAATTAATCAATCAATATAATGAATATCGACCAAAAATATCCGAATATGAACAACAGATAGCTAATGGTAAAGCGCAGATTGCTGAAGGACTAAACGAATACAATAAAGGTTTAGCTGAGCTTAATGCTAAAGAAAAAGAAATGAAAGATAAAGAAGCTGAAGCAAGAGCTCAAATAGCTGATGCGAAAGTAAAATTAGCCGAAGCAAAAGAAGATGCCATCAAGAAAGTTGAATTAGCACGTAAAGAAGCAGAGAATTTGGATGTCAATCTAATTGTTACAGCACGTAGTGGTAATGTAGGTTTTGTCGATATAGCTAATCAGATTGATATTGTTAAATCAGCAGGACTTGTCTTTGGTGTCTTATTCTTATTTATAACTGCTTTAGTTTGTTTCTCTACTCTTGCCATAATGGTTGAAGAAGATAAAAAACAGGTTGGTACTACTAAAGCCTTTGGTTTCTATAATAAAGAAATCTTAATGAAATACATCTATTATGGTGTAGGTGCAGCAATCATTGGCTCAATTCTTGGTGTTGGGTTAGCTTATGGACTTGCGCGCTTTGTAAATATTCAATTGGCTAAAACTGGCCAATATGGATTTGGCTTGGCTAAAACATCAATTTCCGTATATGGAACAATTGCTGTTGTTTTATTAGTAATATTTGTTTGCGCAATCACGACAATTATTTCTTGTTATGTCTTAATGAAGACTCCTGCTTCATTATTATTGAAAGATGAAACAATTGCATCAAGAAACAAAAAGCTTAAAAAGAAAAAAGATGCCAAGAATAATGGTTCATTATATTCACATCTTATCTTTAAGAATATGTTGGATGAAAAAGCCAGAGTATTTGTAACTATCTTAATTGTTGCGGTCAGCTTATCTATAATTGGTATCGGTATCACTTTGAAACTTGCCTTTGATGGAATGTTTGAAAAACAGATATATGAAGTCTACAACTATGACTATCGTGTTGCCTATACAGATGATGTAAATGAAGATATGACTAATGAAATGAAGAAATATTTTGATGATAATAATATTTCTTATCTAGAAGCAACTTATGAAGCTCGTTTATATAACGATAATAATGATGTAGATGCCTTCTATGTTATTGCCGCTGATGGTGATAAGATAGGCGAATATTTCACAATTAAAGATCCTGATACAAATGAAATCATAACTTTACCAGATGATGGTATGATAGTTCAAAATAAATTCATTGAAACAAAAGGTATGGCACCTGGTAAAACACTTAGAGTATTAGATAATACCCTTGCTTACCATGAAGCAACTGTTGCAGGTAATTTTGAGAATTACCAAGGCCGTTTGGTTTTATTATCAACGGAAGCATATCGCAATATCTTTACTAAAAAACCAACCTATAATTGTTTCTATATTAAATTAAATGATGCAGACAGTGAAAAACTAATCAACGCATTCTCAAATATATCTAAAGATATCAGCTTTGAAGCACGTGATGATTTCTCTTCTAAATTCAGTTCACTTAAATCCTTATATAATCTAGTAGTTTATATTTTAACGGCAATGGCTATAGTCATGTCCTTTATGATTATTACTAATCTGGCTAATATCTTTGTGACAAGAAAGAAGAAAGAACTGATCGTCATGAGAATCAATGGTTTCTCAATTAAACAGACAATTGCCTACCTTGCAAGAGAAACAGTTATCACAGTTATAATTGGTTTAGTTGTAGGTCTAATCTGCGGCTATTTCTTAGGCATATTAGCTGTTAACATTATGGAACCATATGAAGCACGTTTCGATCATTCATTTAAGCCTATTGCCTGGATTATTGCCTTTGTAGTAGAAGCCTTCTTTGCCTTCTTAATAAACTTCTTATCATTCAGGAGAGTTAAGGATTTAAATTTCAGAGATATTACTTCATAAAGAATATTTTTGGAAACACAAATTATTCTGATTGTTTTATAAGTAACTCAATAAAGATTTTAAAAAGGAAGAACGCAATCGTTCTTCCTTATCTTTATCGTTTCTCGTTTTTTTGCAGGTAGGGAATCACCCGTTGCATAATTAATTTACTTTTTAATCATAGTATTGTCGACCAAAGCTACACTCAGTTAAAACTCATTTCTTTTAATATTCTAAATGGTTTGGTAATGAACCAATGATTATCTTTTTTCTCTTTTTATCGACAATAAAATAGATTCTTAATAGCTCGCCGTGTGAGCCAATCTTTAAATGTTGATCTAATACATGTTCGACTCTTTTTTCACCCTCAAAAGCATACTTAACCTTACAGTCACCTCTTGCAGAAACAGGGATGCCAGAAGGTGTTACTTCATAAGGACGATTATAGATTTGTGAAGATAAACAGTTTAATTCTTCTTCACTTAATCCTTCAAATAGATATTTGGAATATAAAGTATCTAAATAATCTAATGCATCACATATCACATCAACATCAACATTTTCTGCTGGTTTTGATTCTAATAATGTAACTGCTTTTTTATCAAGAATAATTGAATCAAATATCCCTGCCCAATCGCTAATATCACGATGATATTTAGGACGATTTGTTTTTCTATTTAGATATTCTATCTTATTATTCTTTTCGTTAATAATATTGTTTAGACGCGTTATTTCCTTATTCAACACATCAATATCAGCTTCAAGTTTCTCATTATCTTTTTTAATCTCTTTAAGTTTATTTAAAGTATCATCTAACTCTTTTCTTAAAGCTTCATTAGTTGAATAATTCTGTATTCTATCTTCTCTTGCGATTTGAATCTTGAATTGTTCTATCCTATCTTGAGCTTCATCTAATAATTTAACGCTGATATTCTTGGCTTCTAAATTATTTCTTTCAATAATAGTCTTGGCTGCATCTAAGAATAAAACATCTTTGAAATCAACTTCTTTATCTCTTTGGTAATTAAAGATAAAGTCTTTATATGCATCTTTATCATTATAATTGAAACGATTAACTTTATTATTATATTTAAATGGTTCAATTATAATTACTTCTTTATTATCAATATGATTTAAATTAATAAAAGTTGCAATACTTGAATATAAACTTTTAGGCAAGAAATAGAAGCGACCATAGCCAACATATCTTTCTTGATATGCAAGTGCCCTTTTAGTATATTCCATTGTATCTTTGAGATTATCTATTTCCATTAATGTCTTATTATTTGATTTAATATAAGGATTAATATTTAATAAGTTGATACTATTTAAAGGTAATGATTTAATATTTGGTTCTTGAATATTAGCTTTATAGTCATTAAATGTATAAATAATAAATGGTAATTCATTTTCTTTATTCTTTATTAATTGCTTTAAATCTTTGAGATCTTTTTCTTCAAGAAATACTTTTCCATTAATATCAAATACACTACATCCATTACTCTTTTTATTAGCATTCATAGTAACATTACCCTTTGTAGTCACTACTGGATCACCAACAAAATCATTTAATGTAGAATTTGTAGTTTCATTTTTTTCATCATTAGAAGAAGTATCATTTGCAAGTGTATTCCTTCTTTCAGTTTTTTCATTAAATACATATCCATCATCAAATGATTTAGTAATATTAGAGCAAGGAGATAAAATACCTGCAGATGGAATAATCATAGATGGTAATATTTCAACTGATGAATCTTCACTAACTGGTGAAACAAAAGAACAAGAAAAAAATCCAGATGAAAAAAATAACAAAGTATATATGGGTACTG
>CAMKTV010000043.1 GCA_946415785.1 uncultured Solobacterium sp. | reverse complement strand
TTTTAATACCTAATTGTATTTCTGTTGAATTAAGCAATGATAAAAAAGCAGATGCGGTCATTTTTGGTCCTGAGAATTTAGGCATGATTTGTGTTGATTCAAAATTTCCATTAGAGAATTATCGTCGTATTTATGATGAGAATTTATCTCTTAATGAAAGAGAAACTGCTAAAAAAGCCTTTTCAAAAGATGTATTTAAACATATTGATGACATAAAAGATAAATACATTATTCCTGGTGAGACGTCTGAAATGGCATATATGTTTATCCCAGCTGAAGCAATCTTTTCAGAGATTTATGCGAATTTTGATGAAATAGTTGAAAAATCATATAAAGATAAAGTCTATATTGTATCTCCGACTACCTTAATGGCTTATATTACAGCTATTAGAAGTATTTATCTAGGACAAAAGAAAGATGAAAAAGCTAAAGAAATAGCCATTCTATTAAATGAATTATCAATTGAATTTTCTAGATTAAAAGATAGACAAGAGACTTTACAAAGAGATTTCGAAAAGATAATTCCTGATTTTGAAAAAATAAATGTTACCGCTAATAAAATAATTAAAAGATTTGCGGCCATCAATAGTGGAGATATAGAAGATGAAGAATAGGTGCTTTGATTTTAAACTTTTATGTATCGCAATCATTTCGGCGATTATTCATGCTTTTGCGATTATTAATTTTTCCATTCCAGCCAATCTTTATCCAGCTGGTTTTTCTGGTATTTCTAGAATAAGCACTGATGTCTTGAAAGATTTTGCCAATATTATCATTCCATATTCAGTTGTTTATTTATCTTTAAATATCATCTCAACTATCTTTTTCTTTAAAAAGATAGGCAAGAAATTTGCCTTATATTCAATTATTCAATTCACGTTAGTTGCGGTATTAACTTATTTCATTAAACCTGTAATTAGCCTTGATGATAGACTTTTGATGGCGATATTTGGTGGCATCATAAATGGTTTTGGTGTAGGCTTAGCTTTGTTTTATAATTTCTCAACTGGTGGCTTTGATTTTATTATTGTCTATTTTGCGAATAAATATAAAAAAGATATTTGGAATTATATTTTTGCCATAAATGTTTTAATTATTTCGGTTGCGGGAATTGTCTATGGCTTTAAAACAGCATTATATTCAATTGCCTTTCAATATTTTTCAACCAACATGATAAAACTACTTCATCAAAGATATACACATAAAACTTTGACTATCATTACCGATAAGCCTGATGAAGTATCTAACGAGATATTAAAATCCATAAGGCATGGCATAACCGAACTTAATGTTACAGGCTTTTATAGTCATGAAAGTAAGACCATGTTATATACAGTAGTAAATTCTTTCCAATATAAAGAAGTAGTCAAAATTGTCTTGTATATTGACCCTAAAGCATTTATAAATGTTCAGAATACTGAAGCTATCTTTGGAAATTATTACCAAAAACCATTAGACTAAAAAATATAAACTTATGTTTTTAATACTTAATCTCTAATCCAATTTTTTGTTTAACATCATTTAGAGTTTTATTTGCAATCTCATTAGCTTTCGCTGCACCATCTTGCATAATCTTTTCTAACATGTGTGATTCAATAATCTCGTGATATTTATTTTGAATCTTTTCAAGTTCGCTACATACCACATCAGCGACATAGGCTTTTAACTTGCCATAACCTTGTCCCACAAATTCATTGATTATATCTTCCATCTTTCTTTCAGTTAAAGATGAGGCGATTTCAATTAGATTATATAAGCCCGGTTGATTTTGTTTATCAAGTTGAATGATGCCAACTGAATCTGTGACAGCACCCATGATTTTCTTTCTAGCGACATTTAAATCATCTAATAAATATATACAGCCCTTATTTGTCTCTTCAGATTTTGACATTTTTTTATTTGGGTCTGATAAAGACATGATTCGTGCACCAACTTTGGCGATAAGTGGCTCTGGTACTACGAAAGTTTCACCATATTTATTATTAAATCTAGTAGCGACATCTCTAGTTAATTCGACATGTTGCTTTTGGTCTTCACCAACAGGTACATAATTGGCGTTATATAAAAGAATATCAGCGGCCATAAGGCATGGATAAGTATATAAGCCAGCAGTTAAATTCTTTTCGTTCTTTAATGTCTTATCTTTAAACTGAGTCATTCTGTTTAATTCACCTAAATAGGTATTACATGCCATAATGTATCCTAATTCTGCGTGAGCTAAAACATCAGTTTGTAAAAAGATAGTTGATATATCAGGATCTAGACCACATGCCAAATATAAAGCAACGGCATCAGTCAGATTTTTAGATAATTCCAAAGGTTCTTGATATTCAGTAATACAATGTAGATTCGCAATGAAAACATACATTTCGTATTCATCTTGATATTTCACAAAATTTCTTAATGCCCCAATGTAATTACCTAGTGTTAATTGTCCTGTTGGCTTGATGCCTGATAACATTCTTTTCATATTTTTCTCCTAAATAATAAAAAAGCAGCCCATGGGACGAATATATCCGTGGTGCCACCCAATTTACTTCTTATGCGTTAACGCCGCATTACGATATCCAATTCACTTATAAGTCTTTAATTGTTCGCACCACACACAATCTCTCTTAAAAAGTTCCTTATAAATTACTAACTTAAATATATCACTTTTAGGTCTTGTTTTAAAGTATAATAAAATTATGGTTGTGATATATACTTCAAATGGTTGCGCATCTTGCCGCAAAGTTAAAAAATGGCTAAAAGAAAACAATGTTGAATTCATTGAAAAGAATATTTTTAATACTTTATTAAAAGTTGATGAGATTAAATATTTATTAAGCAGAACTGAAAATGGCACTGAAGATATTATTTCTAAAAGAAGCAAAATAATTCAAGAAAGTGGTATCAATGTTGATGAATTACCAATTAATGAATTATGTGATTTCATTGTCAAGAATCCATCAATTTTAAAAAGACCAATTATTATTTCTAAAGATAATCTACAAATTGGATATGATGAAGAAGAAATAAGTGCTTTTAGAACGTTAAAAACAATCGCAAAATGTGATAATAATTGCCCGCAATATGAGATATGTGGCTCTAATAGAGAGGCTCAATGAAAGTATTAGTTGGTCTTTCTGGTGGTGTTGATTCTGCTGTTGCGGCTTACCTATTAAAGAAACAAGGATATGATGTTTCTTGTTGTTTTATGCGTAATTGGGATTCTGCATTAAATAACGATACCTTAGGCAATAATACCTTAAATAATGATATCTGTCCTCAAGAAGAAGATTATAATGACGCTAAAAAAGTTGCAGAATCTTTAGGCTTAGAATTATTAAGAAAAGATTATATATCTGAATATTGGGAATATGTTTTTAAAAATTTCATTGATGAATATGAAAAAGGCAGAACTCCTAATCCTGATATTTTATGTAATAAATATATTAAATTTGATTATTTTTTAAATTATGCTTTTGAACAAGGCTTTGATATGATTGCGACAGGCCACTATATTAAAGCTGTTGATTCTAATCCAAGGACATATTATAAGGCTCTTGACCAGAATAAAGACCAATCATATTTCTTGGCTCAGGTTGACTCTAAAGCACTTGATAAGTGTTTGTTTCCGCTTGGTGATATTGTTAAGGAAGATGTAAGAAAGATTGCTAATGATTTAAATCTGAATATTGCCAATAAAAAAGATTCAACTGGTATTTGTTTTATTGGCGAACGAGATTTTAGAAAATTCTTAAGCAATTATATTCCGATGAAAAAAGGTAAGATTATTGATATTGATACCTTAGAAGTAGTCGGGGAACATAATGGAGTTTATTATTATACATTTGGACAAAGAAAAGGATTTGGCGTCGGTGGAGATAAAGGGCCTTATTATTGTGTCGGCAAAAACGTTAAAGAGAATATTTTATATTTAACTTCTATCAAGAACGAACACTATTTATATTCAGATAGTGCATATATAAATAATATTAACTGGATATCTAAATTAAATGTTGATGGCAAGAAAATTCAAGTTAAATTTAGATATCGTCAAAAAGATAATGATGTCATATTTAAAAAAATATCAGAAAATGAAGCTATTCTTTCTTATCCAGATAAAATAAAAGCTGTCACTCCTGGCCAACAAGCCGTCTTTTATCTTGATGGCCAATTACTAGGTGGTGGCGTAATTGATAAGACGTATTTAGATGGAGTAGAATTAAGCGAATATTTTGACAATCGTGTTTTAAAAAATGGAAAATGAATTATTTGAAAGTATCGATGGTAGTTTTGTTTATACAATCTACAAATCTGATACTTATATGGTATGCAAATTTGAAACAAATGAGGGGACTATTACGACAACAGGTCCTTCTTTTGATTATTTGAAAGGCGAAAAGTATACACTAACTGGTAATTATGTTGACCATCCAAAATATGGCTTTCAATTCAATATTATTACTATTAATAAATTTATCCCCAATAAACAAGAAGATATAATTAAATTTCTCTCTAGTTCCAATTTTAAAGGTGTTGGTAAAAAAGCAGCAACAAAAATATATAATGCTTTTGGTGATGAAGTCTTAAGCATCATTAAGAACGATCCATCAGTTTTAGATAATATTGGTTTGAGTGGCAAACAATTATTAGGTATTAGAAACGGATTAGAAAGCATGAGCGATAAAGATAATGAAATAATATTATTATTAATTTCGGCTGGCTTTTCGAATGGTGAAGCACAAAGAATTTTTTACCATTATCGTGAAGATACACCATTTATCTTAAAAGATAACCCATTTCGTTTTTATTTAGATATTCCTAATATGCCTTTTAATAAAGTATTACATTGTGCCAAAGGCTTAGATTTTGAAAATAAAGAATACAAATTCAAAGAAGCATATTTAATTTATATCTTTAAAGAAATAAGCTTTAGTAGTGGAAATACCTATTTATCATTAGACGATTTTAAAGATATATATTTGAAAGACTATTCTGACTTTGATGATGTATTAGAAATATGTATCAAAGATGAAGAAATCATTAAAGAAGAAGATCGCTATTATTATAAACAAGAATATGAAGATGAATTATTTATAAGTAAATATTTAAAAGAAATCAAAATTAATGATGATTATGATGAAACTAAAGTTGAATATGTCTTAAAAGACATTGAGAATAATTTAGGTATCAAATATGATGATGATCAGATTGTTGCGATAAAAACATTCTTTAAGGAATCATTTTCGTTAATTATTGGGGGACCTGGTTCTGGAAAAACCACAATCATAAAAACATTAGTTTCAATTTTTAAAGAATTATATCCGTTTCAAAACATAATTGTTGTGGCGCCAACTGGCAGAGCCGCAAAAAGAATTAATGAAATATGTGAAGTAGAATCAAAGACAATTCATTCATTATTAAAATGGAATAAAGATACAAATACTTTTGTACATAAAAAAGATAATCCAATTCTATATGATTGTTTAATCATTGATGAATTTTCAATGGTCGATAATAATTTGTTCTCTTGTTTATTAAAAGCTAGCCAATATGTAAAAAAGATATGTGTTATTGGTGATATAAATCAATTACCTTCAATAAGACAAGGGGAATTATTAAAAGATATTGTTTCTTCAAAGTTATTTAATACAACATATTTAAGATATAATCATCGTCAAAAAGATGGCAGTGACATCATTGATTTGGCTAATGACATCATTGAAGACAATGTTAGTTTTGAGAATTATAAAAAAGATGTTGAATTTATTGATATTAATCATTTCTCATTAAATGAATTAATATTAAGAATTAAAAATGATAATAATTCAGGAAATAATTTGGATGATATTCAAGTATTATCGCCAATGTATAGAGGCGAATTTGGCATCGATAATTTAAATCTATCTTTACAAGAAGCTCTTAACCCACCATCTAAATCTAAGAAAGAAAAGAAGATCGGGAAAGTTGTATATCGAGAAAATGATAAAATTTTACAGTTAAAAAATCGTCCTACTGATGATGTTTATAATGGTGATATTGGTGTATTAGAAGAAATTGATGAAGATGATAAATGTTTATTAGTTAATTTTGACACAAGCAATGTTTTTTATGAATTTTCTGATCTAAGTGATATAGCTCATGCTTATGCCTTATCTGTTCATAAATCTCAAGGAAGCGAATATAGTATTGTCTATTTTATATGTAGTAGGCCTCATATCAATATGCTTTATAAGAAATTAATTTATACTGCTATATCAAGAGCGAAAAATAAATTAATCATCATTGGTGATTTCAATACATTTAATAATGGTATTAAAAAGGAATTAGAAGCTAGAAAAACACATTTATTAAATCGCTTAATTGATTAATATGTTAAAATAATTTAGAAGATGAGTAATTAGATTGATGTTTAAAGAGAGTAGGCGCTTGGTGGAAACCTATAACTAAATCTGATGAAGCTACTTCAGATATCTGACCAATACTCAGCGTATATCTGCGTTAAAGATTAAAGTGCTTACTTTGTAAGAACTAAGGTGGTACCACGTTCAAGCGTCCTTAGAGGCGCTTTTATTTTTGGAGGGTTTAAGATGAAATATTTAAGCGGAAATCAAGTAAGACGAATGTTCTTGGATTATTTTAAATCAAAAGGGCACATGATTGAGCCCGGAGCTTCATTGATTCCGGTCAATGATCCATCTTTATTATGGATTAATGCTGGAGTTGCAGCGTTAAAGAAATATTTAGATGGCAGAGAAAAACCAAGATGTAATAGAATTGCCAATGCACAGAAATGCATACGTACAAATGATATTGAAAATGTTGGCAAGACTAGTAGACACCATACATTCTTTGAAATGTTAGGAAATTGGTCAATTGGTGATTATTTTAAAGAAGAATCACTCAAAATGTCATGGGAATTTTTAACTTCTCCTGAATGGGTTGGCTTTGATCCTAAAAGAATATATGTAACTATTTATCCTGATGATAACGAATCGTACCGCATATGGACAGAAGTGATTGGCTTAGATCCTAGTCATATTTTAAAATCATATGATAATTATTGGGAAATTGGTGAAGGGCCTTGTGGACCTGACTCAGAAATCTATTATGACCGCGGTCCTAAATATGATCCTGAAGGAATAGGTGAAAGATTATTCTTTGAAGAATTAGAAAATGACCGTTATATCGAAGTATGGAATAATGTCTTTTCTCAATATGATGCTAAAGAAGGCGTAGATCGTAAAGATTATAAAGAATTACCACAAAAGAATATTGATACTGGTATGGGGCTAGAAAGACTTGTTGCCTTAATTCAAGACGGTGAAACTAATTTTGATACTGATTTATTCTTACCAATAATTCATAAAACAGAAGAATATACAAACATTAAATATGCTGATAATAAGATGGCATATCGTGTTATCGCTGATCATATCAGAACTTGTGTCTTTGCCTTAGCTGATGGTGCAACATTCTCAAATGAAGGCAGAGGCTATGTTTTAAGAAGAGTTTTAAGAAGAGCTATGCGTTATGCGAGAAATATTGGCATTGAAAAACCGTTCTTATATAACTTAGTAGATACTGTATGTGAAATGATGTTTGACTTCTATCCGTATTTGATGGATAAGAAAGAATTTGTAAAGAAGCTTATACTTAAAGAAGAAGAATCATTTATTCAAACATTGGCTAATGGTGAAAAATTATTAAATCAAGAATTAGATAACGTCAAAGATGGCGTTCTTAAGGGTGATGTAATATTTAAGCTTTATGATACTTATGGCTTCCCTAAAGAAATGACAATTGAATCAGCAACCGAAAAAGGCATCAAATGTGATTTAGAAGGTTTCAAGACATGCATGGAAAGACAAAAAGAAATGGCTAGAAATGCCAGAGAAAATGACGAATCAATGCACAATCAATCTGAAGACTTGTTAAATCTAAAAGTTGATTTCAAATTCACTGGTTATGAATTAAATGAAGACCATTCTAAAGCAATCGCTTTATTTAAAGACGGAAAGAAAGTTGATGAAATAAGCGATAGTGGAGATGTGGTATTTGAGAATTCGTGTTTCTATGCTGAAAGTGGTGGTCAATGTGCTGATACTGGCTACATTGAAAATGCTAATACTAAGGCATTTGTTTCTGATGTCAAGAAGGCTCCTAATGGTGCATTCTTACATAGAATTAAAGTAGAAAAGGGTTCAATTAAATTAAACGATGAATTTGATTTAAGAATCAATTTAGAAAATCGTGAAAAGATCAGAGCTAATCACTCATCACTACATCTACTACAAAGTGCTTTAAAACATATTTTAGGTGATCATGTTGCCCAAGCTGGTTCGTTTGTTGGTGTTGATTATGCGAGATTTGATTTTACTCATTATGAAAAGATTTCTTTGGAAGATTTAAATAAAATTGAATATTTAGTTAATGAATATATCAATGCTAATTATTCAATTGTAACTGATGTGCTTGATATTGAAGAAGCTAAGAAAACAGGCGCTATCGCTTTATTTGATGAAAAATATGAAGATAAAGTTAGAGTAGTCACTATGGGACCTGCTTCAAAAGAATTCTGTGGCGGCACACACGCAAGAAATACTGCAGAATTAGGTTGTTTCAAGATAAAATCAGAAGAATCAATTGGCTCTGGTATCAGAAGAATTGAATGCTGTACTAAATTAGCTGCCTATGGCGGATTTAAAGATTTTGAGAAACGTCTTGAGAATATCAAAGATTTCTTAAAATTAAAGAGTATTGATTTGATTAATGACCGTTTAATTTCTTTAAAAGATGAAATTAGTAAATTAGAAGAAGAAAACGCTAATTTAATCAATAGATTAATGAACCAAGATAGTGACATCATGGCTAATAAGGCTCTTGATAATGGAAAGTTCAAATATATTGTCTTCGCATTAAAAGAATGTCCATATAATTTAAAGAATTATGCAAATCAAATAAAAAACAAACTAAATGGTGGTCTTGTCTTTATTGGCAGTGAATCAGCAGATAAATATTCATTTGTCTGTGCAGTTGGTGAAAATTCTATAAATGCAGGGAAAGATGCAAGTGAAATTGTTAAAAAAGCAGCTTCATTATGTGAAGGTAGAGGTGGAGGAAAGAAAGATCTAGCTCAATCTGGCGGCAACAATACCGGTAATATCAGTCAAATTATTCAAACTATCATTGAAGAAATGAAATAGAAATAGCCCTTTAAAGGTTATTTTTTTGTATAATTAAGAAAAGGAGGATAGATATAATGGC
>CAMKTV010000042.1 GCA_946415785.1 uncultured Solobacterium sp. | reverse complement strand
GCACCAAAGAAAATGGTACCATTATTAATTGATATAAGCATTTTAGAAAATTAAATTCTTTGGTGTTCTAGGATAAGGCAAAACATCACGAATGTTTTCCATACCACTTAGATACATCACCATTCTCTCAAATCCAAGGCCAAAGCCTGCGTGCTTGCATCCACCATATCTTCTTAAATCTAGATACCAATCTAATGTTGACTTATCCATCTTTAATTCGTCCATTCTCTTTTCAAGAACATCAAGTCTTTCTTCTCTTTGTGAGCCACCTACAAGTTCACCTACATGAGGAACTAACAAGTCACATGCAGCAACAGTCTTGCCATCATCATTTTGTCTCATATAGAAAGCTTTAATATCTTTTGGATAATCAGTTAAGAAAACTGGTCCTTTGACAATCTGATCACAGATATATTTTTCATGTTCAGTATTTAAATCAATACCCCATTCAACTTTGTTTTCAAATTTAACTGGAGCTTTTAATAATAATTCAATTGCTTCATCATATTTCATTCTTCTGAATTCTGATTTTCTTACTAAATCTAATCTTTCTAATAAAGTCTTATCAATCATTGAATTAAAGAAAGCCATTTCTTCAGGAGCATTTTCTAAACAGTAATCGATGCAATATTTAATCATATCTTCAATTAAAGCCATGTCATCTTCTAAGTCCGCAAAAGCAATTTCTGGTTCAATCATCCAGAATTCATTCGCATGTGTTTTAGTATTAGAGTTTTCTGCTCTAAATGTTGGACCAAAAGTATATACATCTCTAAAGGCCATTGCGAATGCTTCAACATGTAATTGTCCTGAAACAGTTAATGACGCATGTTTGCCAAAGAAATCTTCTTCATATTTACCATCATTTCTATTTGTAACTGTAAATACTTCACCAGCACCTTCCGCATCATTGCCAGTGATGATTGGTGTATGAACATAGACAAATCCCTGGTTTTGGAAGAATTCATGAATAGCCATTGATAATACACTTCTTAAACGATATACAGCCATGAAAGTATTAGCTCTAGGTCTAATATGTGGTATCTCTCTTAGATATTCAAAAGAATGTCTTTTCTTTTGTAGAGGATAAGATTCTAAACATTTTCCTAAAATCTCAATTTGTGTTGCCTCTAATTCAAAAGGCTGTTTATTTTCTGGTGTATATTTATAAAGGCCTGTCACTTTAATAGAAGTGCCTGTAAGCATCTTTGAAACTTCTTCGTAATTAGCTAGATTATTATGATAAACGATTTGGGCATTCTTAAAATATGTGCCATCATTTAATTCAATAAAACCGATGGAACCTGAATCACGATTAGTTCTTACCCAACCTTCAAGTTCAACATATTCAAGCTGGTCCTTTTCCATCTGATTTGAATTGTTGGTCAAATCATATAATTCTCTAACAGTATAAAAATCTAGCATAACTCTACCTCCGTGTATATAAAAACACCTGTTATAATTATAAACTATTTTAAAGGTGTTTAATAAGTATTAATGGCTTTATTTCATTGTCTTATTACAGATTATAGAATAATGACACCACTTTCTTTAGCGTTCTTTAATGTTTCTTCATCCCATAAAGAAGATTGAACTTCACCAATATGTGCTTTATGCATCAATAACATACATAATCTGCTTTGGCCAATACCACCACCAATTGTTAAAGGAAGGGTGTTATTCAAAATCATCTGATGATATTGATATTTTCTGCGTTCATTATGATTTGATTTATTAAGCTGGTAATCAAGTGCTTTATCATCAACTCTGATACCCATTGAACTTATTTCTAATGCGCAATCTAAAACATCATCATAATAGATTAAATCACCATTTAAATGCCAGTCATCATAATCAGGAGCTCTACCATCATGAGCTTTTCCATCTGACAATTCATCACCAATACCAATCACAAATAATGATTTCTTTTCTTTAACATAAGCATTTTCTCTTTCTTTAGGAGAAAGATCTGGATATTTCTGTAACAGTTCTTCGGCAGTGATGAAATTTAATTTCTTATTTAATTTTGTTTTTAATTGTGGATATTTCTTTTTTAATTCATCTAATGTTTCTAAGACACAATTATGAATATCATTCGCGTAAGCCTTTAATGTTTCTATATTTCGATCTTCTTTTCTGATTACTTTTTCCCAATCCCATTGGTCAACATATAAAGAATGGAGATTGTCTAATTCTTCATCTTTTCTGATTGCGTTCATATCAGTATATAGACCATTGCCTACATAGAAATCATAATCATATAAAGCTTTTCTTTTCCATTTAGCTAACGAATGAACGACAACTCCTTTTTTGTTGATATTAGGTATCTTAAAGCTAACTGCTTCTTCAATACCATTTAGATCATCATTTAAGCCACTGTTGGCTTCCACAAATAAAGGAGCGCTCACTCTTTTTAAATGAAGGGCTTTACTTAATTTCTTTTGAAATGTTTTCTTGATAAAAGAAATTGCTTCCTGGGTCTCATATAAAGACATCTTTGAGACATAGTTTTTAGGGAAATAAGATTTCATAGAGTCCTCTTTCTAATCCTCAATTGACATATTAGCTAAACTTGGGGCATCAAATTTCACAAATTTATTATTTCTTAAATAATGGAATGCGGCAACACCAATCATTGTGGCGTTATCTGTACAATATTTTAATGGTGGAAGAATGATATCAATATCTTTAATTTCTTCGCTTACTAATTCTCTTAGTCTTGAATTAGCTGCCACTCCTCCTGCCAGCACCAGCATCTTGCATGGATATATTTCTAATGCTTTCTTGGTCTTATCAATTAGACAAGACAAAGCTTTTTCTTGGAAGGCATAAGCTAAATCTTCTTTATTGATTTCTTCATTATTTTTTTCTAATTTTTTAACTAATTGTAATGTTGCGTTCTTTAGTCCTGAAAATGAGAAATTTAATCCATCAACTTTTGGTGTAGGAAGGTCATAATGTTTCTTGCCTTCTTTAGATAATTTATCAATCTTAGGTCCACCTGGATATTCTAAGCCAATAACTCTAGCGACTTTATCATATGATTCACCTATCGCATCATCTAAAGTTGTGCCAATGATTTTAAAATTTTGATCATCTTCAATATAGACAAGTTCAGTATGGCCACCACTTACTACTAGAGCCATTAATGGATAACTTAATGGTTTTAATAATTCATTAATAAAAATATGGCCTTTTAAATGATGAACACCAATTAATGGCTTGTCATAAAAGAAAGCCAGGGTCTTAGCAGCGATACCACCAATATGTAAAGAACCAATAAGTCCTGGCCCAATAGTATAGGCAATCGCATCAATTTCTTCCATTGTGATATCAGCTTTACTTAAAGCTTCAGAAACAATAGTTGAAATCTGTTCAACATGCATTCTGCTGGCAATCTCAGGAATAACACCACCAAAACGCGCATGCACATCAATTTGTGATGTAACTACGCTGCTTAAGATATTTAACTCTTCGTCAATGATGGCACAGGCTGTCTCATCACAACTACTTTCAATCGCTAAAATCTTCTTCATTTAATCCTAATAGTCCTTTTACCATATCTATACAGTCTTCACCATTTTCATAATAGTGTTTTCTGATTCTTGTTTCCTCAAAGCCAAATTTTACATATAGGTTTTTAGCTTTAATATTTGAAACTCTAACTTCCAGATGCATAAATTCACAATTATTTTTTATAGCTTCCTTAATCATGAATTTTAACAACTTTTCTCCATAACCTTTTCCTTGGTATTCCTTTTTAATCGCAATATTTGTCAGATCACAGTTTTCAAACATCTGCCACATACCTGCGTAACCTATTATTTCCTCTTCATTTTTATATACATAATAGTTCGCAAATTCATTTTCTAATTCTTCAAAGAAGAAATGTTTAGGCCAAGGATCTGAGAATAATTCCTTTTCTAAACTGAACACTTCATCAATGTCATTTATCGTCATCTTTTCAATATTCATCGATAATACTCGTTGCTTTCTTTTAAATAATCAGGCGCTAAGAAATTAATCTCATCTACCTTTTCCCAATAATCTTTTGTATCTAAGAAACATTTAGGAATACTAGGCATTTTGTTTTCTTTCCCTAATAGACTTCCATCTAATATGACGTCATAATCTTTGGTATCTATATCATTTAATTCTTTTATGCAATCTTTCAAGATACATTCATTTTTATCATAGACTCCCACATATGCCCTGTTTGCTCTGGCATCCATTACAACCATCGTCTTTTCTTTATTACCTGCATATAATCTTAAAGTTGAAATCTTATATAAAGAAAGATTGTTCACTTTAGAGTATACTTTCCCAATAGTCATTGCAATTCTTACGCCCGTATAAGATCCAGGGCCTTTTGTAATACATAAAGAATCAACATCTTCTTTTTTGATGCCACTTTTTTTATACAATTCATCCAATGCCATAAAGATTTCTTCTGATTGTCTTTTAAAACATTCACTTGAAATAGATGCCAAAAGCTCGTTATCTTTAATTAGACAAACAGTTAAATATTTATAGGCTGTATCTATACATAGCGTCAACATAATTCTTTATACTTTTCTCCTACTGGATTAAATGTTATTTCTCTAGTCTCATCGTCAACATATTTAAAACTAATTTCTAAATATTCTTTTGGTAAGTAATCTTTATAATATTCAGGCCACTCTACTACCATAACACCTTCATCCAGATATTCATCTAAACCCAAATCATATTCATTGCCTTCAAGTCTATAGGCATCAATGTGGAATAATTTTAAATCGCCTTCATATATTTTAAGAATAGTAAAAGTTGGTGAATTAATTACTTCTTTTATATTAAGAGCTTTCCCGATTCCTTTAGTAAAAGTGGTTTTACCACCAGCCAAATCACCTTTTAATACTATACACATTCCTTTTTGAAGTTTCTTTCCTAAAGCTTCTCCAAGTCCTATAGTTTCTTTTTCACTTTTGCTTAACACTCAACCATTATATAACAAAATGTTAAAATTAAATTATGTTGCCAGATAGCTTTCTAAACAAGATGAAAGAATTATTAAAAGATGAATATGATGATTATTTAGATTCTTTTAATAAAAAGTCTTATAAAGGTTTAAGAGTTAATACTAATAAAATTAATATAAATGATTTTCTAAATATTTTTCCATTTGAATTAAAACCAATACCATGGACAAGTGATGGCTTTTATTATGAAGATGATGAAGTTTCTAAACATCCATTATTCTATGCGGGGGCATATTATATTCAAGAACCTTCGGCTATGTTGCCAGGTGAATTGTTGCCTATTGAAGAAAATGATTTAGTATTAGATGCTTGTGCAGCGCCAGGTGGTAAGTCTTTAAAGATATTAAACAAATTAAATAACACAGGTATCTTATTATCAAATGATATTTCCGCATCTAGAGCTAATGCCTTATTAAGAAACATTGAAAGACAGGGATATTCTAATTATTTTGTGTCTGTTTCTGATTTAAAAGATCTGGAAAAGAAATATCCAAAGACATTTGATAAGATTTTACTTGATGCCCCTTGTTCTGGAGAAGGAATGTTTAGAAAAGAACCTTCATTAATAAAATCATGGCAAGAAAAAGGCAATGATTATTATTCAGACATTCAAAAAGAATTAATTGTATCAGCGTTAAATATGTTAAAAGATGGAGGATGTCTATTGTATTCAACATGTACCTTTGATAAAAAAGAAGATGAAGATATTATTGAATATGCTTTAAATAAATTTGATGATTTGAAAGTATTGCCTATTAAAATATATGAAGGCTTTAAACAAGGCAAGAATAATTTAGGTGTTAAATTATTCCCTCATCTAATTGAAGGTGAAGGTCATTATGCCTGCCTAATTCAAAAAGGTGAAACAATTAAAGAAGATTCTCATAAAGAATTAATTAATAAACCTGATTTAGATTTTCTTAAATTAATTAATAAAGATTTTTATAATGGGGAATTTAAAATCATCAATGATAATTTATATTTTGTACCTTTCTTTGATACAAAAGGTATTAGAATATTAAGATCTGGTTTATTATTAGGAGAAATAAAAAAGAACAGTTTTAAACCTGCTCAAAGTTTAGCTATGTCTTTAAATAAAGATGAATTTAGAAACATTATCAATTTAAATTATAATGATGCGATTAGATATTTAAAAGGTGAAACATTATACACAAATATTGAAAATAATGATTATTATTTAATCTGTTATAATTATTTACCTTTAGGTTTTTCTAAGACAAATAATAAACAGATAAAAAATCTGATTGATAAGGGCTGGATTAAAAGATAACTACTTTTCAAACCTATAAACTTCTTCGCCGTCTTCATCATAAAAACTCACAAAGTTAGCGCCCTGCATTTAAACATAACCGCTTTAACCATCCATGAATCAATTGGATAAAAATCATTGGTGTCTGGATTAAGCATTAGGCCATGTAAAGGCGGATACTTTTCAGCATATTCAAATACTTCGCTTAATTTAACACCATTATCAATGGCACTTTCTGGGTCATTATAAAATTCATAATAAAAACAATTGTCATATACTTCTTCGGATAATTCTTTTAAAGTCATCAGTTTTCTTTTACAGTCAACATCTTTTTTAATTTCACTTTCGCTTGTATAAAATGGTTTAAAAAATACATTATCAACATTATCATAAATATATTTATACTCTTATGTTGGCACCACAAATGTAATGCTTTCATCATTATAAATATCAATTAATATTCTAATCGTTCCATTTAAATATTCATTTAAATTATCACTGTAACTAAACCTTCTTTAATATCTTTTTTAATGTTTCTAATATGATTTAATAAATCCTCTATAATTTATTCATAATGCTTCCTCTTTCTTACAATTTAAAAATATATTTTTTAAATAAAAAAGGAAATAAAAACAACTTGAATCATAGATTATTAATTCAAGTCTACATTGAGTTTTACCTTTTTTTATTTTTAAAATTATCAAATGTAAGGTATACTAAAAAAGTGCTTTAAGGAGTTTGTTTATGAAAAAGCGTTTTGATGCAAAGTATATGAAAAAGATTGATTCGATGCATTTTATTATGCCATTTATGTTCCCAGACAGATGTGATAATGAAGCGTTCTTTACTTATAAGATTGATTTAACTAAAGTTAATGAATATATAAAGAAGAAGAACGAGAATAATCCTGAATATAAATATAATTTATTTCAATGTATTATTGCAGCTACATTAAAGACAATTACTTTAAGAAGTAAGCTTTCAATCTTTATTCATAGTAAAAGAATGTATAAAAGAAATGAAATCACTGCTGCCTTTACTGTTAAACAGGAATTTAGCGATGATGGTGGCGAAGTATTAGCTTTCATTCATTCTAAACCAGATTGGACAATTGATGATCTTCATGATGAACTATACCATCAATTAATTAAATTAAAAAATAAAGGATATGTAGATCCATCTACTAATGTAATGGATATCCTTACAAAGATTCCTGAATTTATTTCTAGACCATTAGTTAAATCTATTTGCTGGCTAGAAAGAAATAATATGATTCCTAAATCATTTGTGGAAACTGATCCTTACCATTCAACAATCAATTTCGCTAATTTAGGTTCTATTGGCCTACCTAGTGGCTTCCATCATTTAACTAACTGGGGTACTACATCTATGTTTATGGTTATAGGAAAGGCTAAGGAATTGCCGTTCTTTGAGAATAATGAAGTTACATTCAAATATGGTGTAGAACTGGGCATGACAATAGATGAAAGAATAGCTGATGGTTATTATTATTCTAAATCAATGAAGATTCTTGAATATCTATTACAGAATCCAGAATTATTAGAACACCCATTTAATGAAAAGATTCCAGATGATATTTATAAATCATTATAATAATTAAGATAAACAATTTAAAAAGCTACATATGTAGCTTTTTGTTTTATATAATTTTTTAATTATCTCATTGGTAAGGCTTGGGTACCAACATAATCAAATCTTCCTGATAATACGACAAAGTCATTGAACGCATCATAATCAAAATCACTATCAGGATCAAAGCCTTCACTTACTTCAACATCAAAGACATATTCCATATAATCTTTATTTAAATAAATAACACTTGTATCATCAAAGAAAGAATGACCTGATACTTCAAATCCTTCATGAATTAAATCAATTATCTTCTTTCCTTTATAAGCATTTAATTGTTCTTCATTTAATATTTCATTTGTGAAATCAACACAATCTTCTACTTCGATATTTTCAATTAATGCATATATCTTTTGTTCAATATCATCTTCCATAAAATCTAATTCTTCATAAGCATTAATAATTTCAGGATCAACAACAGAAGATAATTGATAGAAGTGATTATCTTTAGAAACAATTAATAATAATTCTTGATCATAAAACATGTAATAGAAATAATCATCTTCTGAATGCCCATAAATCGCATCCCCAAATGTTTTATATGGGCTATCTACATGTGGTAAATTGTTGTATGTTTTAGGCATTTTATATTCTGGTAATTCAATAGTTTCGCCATATGTAAATAAGAATTTAGATACATTTACTTGATCATCATATTTTATTTCTGATGTTACTTCTAAAATCTTATTGTTTTCTTTTTTGGCTGTAACATTAACACTATAGTCGCTGCCATCACTATTGCCTTGAATATTATAATTAATTTCACTACCTTTTGAAGTAGCGCTATATGATATAGTTTCATCATCAATTTCAAAATACCAAGTAACATTCATTAATAAGAAATTATTTAATGTTTCCGCTGTCATGTCATAAGTTGTATCTTCTTGAAAAACGCTACGATCATCAGCGATTGTATATTTTAAGCCATCTAACATGAAACAATAATAATCATAAGCTTCTGGATAATTAACATAATATTTGTCATTATCTTTCATAAAAACACTTTGTAGTGTATCGCTATAATAGCTTTCCATTTTAATAACTTCTTCATTTAAGAAGCCATCAAAAAATTCTTCCACTGCTGCTTGTACATCTTCTTTACTCTTGTATGTTTTAGTATTTGAACACCCTACAAGTAATAAAGCCAATGATAATAGAATAATAATTAGTTTACTTTTTTTCATCTTCATCCTCCAATTAACATTATCTATTTTAAATATTATCATTAATATTGATTTTTATAAAAAAAGAAGTCTTTCGACTTCTTTTAACCGGCAACGTGCTTGATTCACTATCTATTCAGGTAGCTATGCTCGCCGATGAAGTGCTTAACTTCTGGGTTCGGGATGGGACCAGGTGTGACCACTTCTCCAATGTCACCGGATCTTGAGGATTTGTTCCCTCAAAACTAAATAACACAACAGCAGATTAACGTTTTCTTTTATGATAAAATCTCGGGCTATTAGTATTAGTCAACTCAATGCATTACTGCACTTACATCTCTAACCTATCAACGTCATAGTCTATAACGGCCCTTAAATGGAAATCTCATCTTGGAGTCGGTTTCACGCTTAGATGCCTTCAGCGTTTATCCGATCCGTACTTAGCTATCCAACTATGCCTTTGGCAAAACAATTGGTGCACCATAGGTACGTCCATCCTGGTCCTCTCGTACTAGGGACAGCGCTCCTCAAATTTCCTACGCCCACAACAGATAGGGACCGAACTGTCTCACGACGTTCTGAACCCA
>CAMKTV010000041.1 GCA_946415785.1 uncultured Solobacterium sp. | reverse complement strand
TAAAGAATTTGATACATCCATTATTACCCATACTACTTCCGATGGGGAAAGAGGCATCTTAGAGAATCATATGCCTACAGTTTTAATAGTGGATATTGGTAAACTTGAAACAATCGAAGATGAAAAAAGACGTATTTATGCAATATCTGAAGGTGTATTCTGTTTTGAAAATAATGAAGCTAAGATTCTAGTAAATTCGATTGAAGCTAAAGAAGATATTGATGTAGATAGAGCGTTAGCTTCTAAAGAAAGACAACTTAAAAAATTAGAATCAAAAGATGAAAATATTGATTTAAAAAGAGCGGAAATATCATTAAGAAAGGCGATCAATAGAATTAAGATAGCAGGTTAGAATTATGGAAAGAAAATCAGGCGTTGTAATGCACATTTCTTCGCTTCCTAGTCCTTATGGCATTGGAACATTTGGTAAAGAAGCACGTCAATTTGTGGACTTTTTAGCGGATGCTAAACAGACTTATTGGCAAATTCTTCCTTTATCAGAAACAAGTTATGGAGATTCACCATATCAATCATATTCAACTTTTGCAGGGAATCCTTATTTTATTGATTTAGATATCTTAAACAGCCAAGGTCTAATTAAAAAAAGTGATTATAAGAATATCAATTGGGGGAATGATGCCAATAGAGTTGATTATAAATTAATTTATGATAATCGCTTTGCGGTATTAAAGAAAGCAGCTTTAAATTTTTTAAATAAAAAAGATTTAACTGATTATAAAGAATTTTTAAGAAATAATAAATGGGTCAATGATTATGCCTTATTTAAACATATTAAAAGTCTAAATGATTATAAGGGCTTAATTGATTGGGATAAAAAATATCATGATATTAATGGTGAGGCAGTTAAAAAGATTAAAAAAGATGATGCATCTGAAATTGAAATATATAAAGTAATTCAATATTTCTTTTATAACCAATGGTTTGAATTAAAGAAATATGCCAACGAAAAAGGTATCTTGATTATTGGTGATTGTCCAATATATGTGGCTAATGATTCCTGTGATGTTTGGGCAAATAGAGAATTATTTGAAGTAGATGAAGATTTAAAACCAATTTCAGTTGCGGCTGTTCCACCAGATGGCTTTACTGCTGATGGACAGTTATGGGGCAATCCATTATATCAATGGGATGTTCATAAAAAGACTAAATTTAAATGGTGGATAAATAGAGTTAATCATTTATGCGCTATATATGATTATTTACGTATTGATCATTTTAGAGGACTATCTTCATTCTATTCTGTTAAATATGGTGAAAAGACTGCTAGAGATGGTGTATGGAGAAAAGGTCCCGGGGAAGACCTCATTAAGGCAATTAAAACTAGGACTAACAATCAGATCATTGTTGAAGATTTAGGCTATATGGATGATGATGTTAAAGAATTATTGGCATATAGTGAATATCCTGGCATGGCAATTCTAGAATTTGGTTTTGATATGTATAATACAAAACACAATGAAAATGCTTCTTATAATCTAAAAAAGAATCAGGTTGTTTATTTTGGTTCTCATGATAGCGAGACAATGATGGGCTGGTTAAATTCAATATCTTTGGAACAATTAGATTATACTAAAAGATTTGTGAATTATGATGGACACAGCAAATTAAACTGGACATTAATCAGTTTTCTATTATCAACTAGACCTGATACAGCTCTTGTATTGGCCCAAGATTTATTGGAATTAGATAATAATGCCCGTATGAATGAACCTGGTACTTTAGGCAACAACTGGGTATGGCGTGCTAATAAAGGTGACTTTAATTTAAGAATAGCGAAACGCTTAAAAGAAATAACCGAATTATATGGAAGAGATTAGCTCTTCCTTTTAAATGGCTATGTTTTATTGGAAATAAAATAAATGTTATAATTTTGTGGTTGGAGGTAATTATGCCTATTAATTCAAAAAATACTTTTGGACAAATAAAAGTTTCTGATGATGCGATTGCTTCTTTGGTTGGCAGCACTGTATGTGAATGCTATGGTGTTGTTGGAGTTGTTTCCAAAAATCTTGTCAAAGACAAATATAAAGAATTATTAAAAAAAGATAATTTTTCAAAAGGCGTTCTTGTTTCTTATAAGAAAAACGAGCTTTTAATTGATGTCTATGTTGTCTTATCTTTAGGCATTAAGATATCAGAAGTAATTTTAGAAGCTCAAAAAAGAGTTAAATATACTGTTGAAAAATCTTTAAATCTTGATGTTAAACAGATAAATATCCACATTGAAGGTATAAAGGAATTATAATTATGAAAAAATTGAATGGTAAGGATTTCAAGGCCATGCTTAATTCTGGTGCGGCCAATCTTGAAAATTGTCAAAACGAAATAAATGCTTTAAATGTCTTCCCAGTTCCTGATGGTGATACAGGAACCAATATGTCTATGACCTTTTCTAATGGGGCAAAGGAAGCAAATAACTGTCTATCTAATGATATTTGTGATGTAGCAAAAGCACTTTCTAAAGGCCTTTTAATGGGCGCTAGAGGTAATTCTGGTGTTATCACATCACAGATCTTTAGAGGTTTTTCTCAAAGCATAGAAGGAAAAGAAGAAATCAATCCTGAAGAGATTGCTGCCGCATTTGAAAATGGAACTAGAGTTGCCTATAAGGCAATAATGAAACCAATTGAAGGTACTATCTTAACAGTTATAAGAGAATCTTCTTGGTACGCTCATCATGATTTCAAGGCTAAACCTAATATCACATTAGAAGAATATTTCCTTAATTTAAGACAATATATGAAGGAATCTTTAGATAGAACTCCTGATTTATTGCCAGTCTTAAAAGAAGCTAATGTTGTTGATAGTGGTGGTGCAGGTTTATTAAAGATTATTGATGGTTTTGTCTTGTTTTTACAAGGACAGCCTGTAAAATCTAATCCTTTAACTGTTGAATTAAATCGTAGTGCTCAATCAGTATTTGAAAATGATGAATTTGGCTATTGTACAGAATTCATCATGAGATTAAATGATAAATACATCAAGATTTTTGATGAAAACCGTTTAAAGAATAAATTAGCAGAAATAGGTGAATCTTTGGTTGTTGTTAAAGATGAAGATTTAGTAAAGGTACATGTTCACACATTAACACCAGGTGAAGCATTAAATCTGGCTCAAAGATATGGTGAATTTGTTAAGTTAAAGATTGAGAATATGCAAGAACAACATTCTGAACTAATTAACAGTAATGAAATGAATGTAAAAAAGAAAGAAAAGAAAGAAGTTGGCATTATTGCCGTTGCGACAGGAAATGGTATTAATAAAATCTTAAATGATCTAGGTGTGGATGAAATCATTTCTGGTGGTCAGACAATGAATCCTTCTACTCAAGATTTCATGGATAAGATTTCTTATCTTGATAATTGTGAAAAAGTTTTAATCTTCCCTAATAATTCAAATATTATGTTGGCAGCTAAACAGGCTCAGGGCATGTTTAAAGACCGTGTTGTTGAAGTTATAAATTGTACATCGATTCAGGGATGTCTAAATGCGCTAGTCTTATATGATAAGAATCAAAGCTTTGAACATAATCTAGAAGTATTAAATAAGGCGGCAAAGAATATCAAGACAATTGATGTTACATATGCTGTAAAAGAAACAACCTATGAGGGTGTTGAAGTTAAACAGGGTGATTATATGGCCATGGGCAATAAGACTATCTTGTCAGCTGGCCAAGATTTGGTAAATACAACTTGCAAAGCTATTAAGATGATGGCTGATGATGATGCGGAAATCTTAACGCTTATTACTGGCGAAGACAGTAATGAAGAAACCAATCAACAGATTATTGATTATGTAGAATTAAATACAGATCTAGAAGTTGAATTAGTTAAAGGGGATATTCCTGTATATTATTATTTGATTGGCATTGAATAAAGGGGATAAATAATATGGAAAGAAAAGTTGGCACTATATCAATGGGTATTCGATGTCCTATTTTCAAAAAGGGCGATGATTTAGAAACAATTGTTCCAAATTGTGTTTTAGAAGCTCTTGATTCATTAAAGATGTCTGTTGAAAATAGAGACATCATCGCGGTTACAGAATCAGTAGTAGCGAGAGTTCAAGGCAATTATTGTACAACTTCTGATATCGCCAAAGATATCAAAGAAAAATATGGCGATAAAACAATTGGTCTAATTTTCCCAATAGCTTCAAGAAATCGTTTTTCTGTTTTATTAAAAGGTATCGCTAAAGGTGCTAAAAAGATTGTCTTAATGTTCTCTTATCCAAGTGATGAAGTAGGTAACGCTTTAGTAAGTATTGATAAATTAGATGAATTTAATATTGATCCATATAGAGATGTATTAGATTTGCAGACATTTAGAAAATATTTTGGTGAAAATAAACATGAATTCACTGGTGTTGATTATGTTGCATATTATCAAGAACTAATTGAAAACGAAGATTGTGAATGTGA
The DNA here is from genome assembly GCA_946415785.1 of uncultured Solobacterium sp. Taxonomy (GTDB): domain Bacteria; phylum Bacillota_I; class Bacilli_A; order Erysipelotrichales; family Erysipelotrichaceae; genus Colivicinus. The sequence continues at coordinate 5,348 of CAMKTV010000041.1, read as the reverse complement.
AATCATCTTCGCAAATGATGCAAGAAAAATCTTAGATTATACAAAATATGTTTTGAATTGTGATATCCACACAAGAAAAAGAACTAAGAGAATTTTAAAAGAAAATGGTGCTGAAATTGTCTATTCTTTAGATGATATTATGAATCATTCTATTGATGGTTCAGGCTTTAATTCTAAATATGGACTTTTAGGTACTAATAAAGCTGATGAAGAAACTGTTAAATTATTCCCAGAAGATGCTGCTAATCTTGTTTTAAATATTCAAAAGACCATTTTAGAGAAAACAGGCAAATTAGTAGAAGTAATGGTTTATGGTGATGGTGCATTTAAAGATCCTCAAGGAAAGATCTGGGAACTTGCAGATCCTGTTGTTTCGCCATTCTTTACAGAAGGTTTAAGAGGAACACCTAATGAATTAAAAATTAAATATTTAGCTGATAATAATTTTAAAGATTTAAAAGGTGAAGAATTAAAGAAAGCTATTAATGAATCGATTAAGAAGAAAGATAAAGATTTAAAAGGAAATATGGTTTCAGAAGGAACAACACCTCGTCAATTAACTGATCTTATTGGTTCATTATGCGATTTAACTAGTGGTTCAGGAGATAAAGGAACACCAGTTATTTATATCAAAGGTTATTTCGATAATTATACAAGCGATTAATATGAGTAAAGAAAGACTGTTTGAATTAAGAGAATTATTAACAAGATATAACTATGAATATCATGTTTTGAATAAGCCAACTATTCCGGATAGTGAATATGATCAATTATTTAGAGAACTTGAAGATTTAGAAGCGCTATATCCTGAAGAAGATGATCCAAGTTCTCCGACAAAAAAAGTTGGATTTGAAATCTTAGACAGTTTTAATAAAGTTAAACATGAAAAGCCAATGCTTTCCTTAGGCGATGTTTTTAATTATGACGAACTAAGAAACTGGGCTAAAAAGATTGAAGAAGTTTTTCCAGATGCCAAATATAGTGTTGAATATAAAATTGATGGCTTGGCTATGTCTTTAATTTATGAAGATGGCTATTTTAAACAAGCAGTCACAAGAGGTGATGGAGTAGAAGGTGAAGATGTCACTTCTAATGTAAGGACAATTAAATCTATTCCTTTAAAAATTCCTTATAAACAAAGATATGACATTCGTGGCGAAGTATATATGCCTAAGAAAGCTTTTGAAAGAATTAACGAAATAAGAAGAAGTGAAGGTGAGGAAGAATTCGCTAATCCACGTAATGCGGCTGCTGGATCTATTAGACAATTAGATAGTAAGGTTGCTGCATCAAGAGGCCTGGATGGTTTTTGGTACCATATACCAAATGATATAAATGCTTCTAACCATTATGATTCTTTAATGTACGCTAAAAGCTTAGGCTTTAAGATTAACGAAAATACAATACTTTTAGACAATATAGATGATGTGATTAAAAGGATAGAAGAAACTGCACAAATTAGAGATTCTTTGCCTTATGAAATTGATGGCATGGTTATTAAAGTTAATGATTATTCCCAACAGGAAGCGCTTGGCTTTACAAGCAGAATCCCTAAGTGGGCAATTGCCTATAAATTCCCAGCAGAAGAAGCTAAAACTTATGTAGAAGATATTTTTATCACTGTTGGCAGAACTGGTAAATGCACACCAAATGCGAAATTCAAACCTGTAAAAGTTGCTGGTACGACAATATCATTTGCAACTTTACATAATGAAGACTATATCAAAGATAAAGATATCAGAATTCATGATCAGATTATTGTAAGAAAAGCAGGGGACATTATTCCTGAAGTTGTAAGAAGTATCAAAGAAGATAGAGATGGCTCACAGATTCCTTTTGTATTCCCTAATGTTTGTCCAACTTGTGGTCATCCACTTGTAAGATATGAAGATGAAGCAGCTCATTTTTGTATTAATACCGATTGTAAAGATAGACTAGTTTTTGGCATAGCTCATTTTGCGAGCAGAGATGCAATGAATATCGATGGGCTAGGTGAAAAAAGAGTTGAGATTTTTTATTCAAAAGGAATTTTAAATTCAATTGAAGATATTTATACAATTGATGAAAAGAAAGATGCGATATTAGATTTAGATAAATTTGGTTTAAAATCATATGAAAATCTGATTGAAGCAATTGAAAATTCAAAGAAGAATTCTTTAGAAAGACTACTATTTGGTTTAGGTATTAGACAAGTTGGTGAAAAGGCAGCTAAGATTTTAGCAGCTAATTTTAAGAATATGGACAATATAATAAATGCAACTCTAGAAGATTTAAGTGACATCAAAGATATTGGCCCAATAACAGCAAAAGGAATTGTAGATTTCTTTAAGAATAATATTGATATTATCAATAGATTAAAAGATTATGGCTTAAATATGGACTATATTGATAATAATATCGCAATTGATAATCCATTTAGAGGAAAGAATGTTGTCTTAACTGGCACATTAATTGATTATTCTAGAAAAGAAGCGACTTCATTATTAGAAAATCTTGGTGCCAATGTTGCATCTAGTGTTTCAAAAAATACAGATTATGTAATATACGGCAGTGAAGCTGGTTCAAAATTAAGCAAAGCTAACGAATTAAATATCAAGACTTTAAATGAAGATGAATTTAAAGCGATGCTTGGATAGCTTTATTGAAAAAAGGAATATAAAAAGATAAAATTATGAATATGGAAAATAAGAAAAAGAAGAAATTATCAAAAGGCGCAATTGTCTTAATAATCGGTATTATTATCATCACTATTCCGGTTATTGTCTTTTTAGGCATTATTATTTCAGCTGCTATAAATACTGGTAAACCAGTAGTAGGAACTCGTTTTGATAATGACTTAAATCCAGCCATTACTTCTTCTGTTACTTCTTCTTTAGAAAAATCGATTAGCAATTTAAGTGATGTCGATAATTGCACAATTGAACTTAGAAGTGCTCAATATCGTGTTGCAGTAGATACGAAAGATAATTTAAGCAGCGAAAGAATTCAAGAATTAGCTGTTGAAGTATATAACATTGTCAATAAAGAATTACCAGTTTCAACATATTTTACAGCAACTGATTCTAAGAAGATGTATGATTTGACTATTAATCTATATAATTTTGTAAATGGAGAAGATGATAATATGATCTTCTATATCTTAACTAAAAACTCACAAATGGAAGCATATACTTTACAATGTGTATCTGAACCGTTAGATGAAGATTTAGCTAAAGAATTAAGAGGTGAAATAGTTGAATCACAAGAAAGCCAATAAATGAGCCTATAAAGGCTTTTCTTTTATGAAAAATGATATTGTAGATTTAAAATGCATTGATATAACAAATGAAGGACAAGGCGTTTGTAAGAAAGATGGCCTTGTTGTTTTTGTTAAAGAGATGCTTCCGGATGAAGAAGGACAGATAAAGATTATTAAAGAAAAAAAGAATCTGGCCTATGGAATCATAGATAATTTAAAAGTAAAATCAAAATATCGTATTATGCCAAAATGTCCAATATCGTCAAAATGTGGTGGCTGTGATTTTGGCTATGTAGATTATGGTTATCAATTACAACTAAAGAAAAATATATTAGAATCAACATTCAAGAATATGAATTTAGATTTAAAAATCAAAGATGTAATAGCTGCAGATAATCCAAATAATTATCGTAACAAAGTTCAAATACCAGTCAATAATCATTTATTTGGCTTTTATCGTAATTATTCAAATGACATCGTTGAATTTGATGAATGTAATTGCCAATCAGAATTATCAAATAAAATATTTAATACATTAAAGAAAATTATTCTCGATTTAAAGATTGATGACTATTTTAGACACCTCATTATTAAACACGCTAAAGGAAGTAACGAAGTAATGATTGGCTTAGTTGTAAAAGATTTTAATATTTCTGGTATTGAAGAATTAGTAAAAGAAGTCACAAATAGATATCGGGAAATAAAATCAATCATCTTGAATCTTAAAGAAAGAGATGACAATGTAATTTTAGGTGAAAAAGAGAAAACAATATTCGGGAATAACTATATTGTTGACTATGCATTAGGACTTAAATTCAGAATAAGTCTAAAGTCTTTTTATCAGATTAATTATGAACAGATGCATAAGCTTTATGACTTAATTCTAGATTTAGCGAAAATTGATAAAGATATAAAAGTTTTAGATTTATATTGTGGTATTGGAACTATATCTTTGTATTTAGCTAAATACGCTAAAGAAGTATTTGGTGTCGAAATTGTTAAAGAAGCAATTATAAATGCCAAAGCAAATGCAGAAATAAATAATATAAATAATGCCTATTTCTATTTAGATGATGCAAATAACGATATGAATAAATATCTTAAAGATGTAGATGTTGTAGTTCTTGATCCGCCTAGAAAAGGATTAAATAAACAGCTGATTGATTCATTAATTAATAGCGGTATCAAAAAGATTGTTTATGTTTCATGTAATCCAGCAACATTAGCAAGAGATCTTAATTATTTTAAAGATTATTATGATATAAGTGATATAAATCCTGTTGATATGTTTCCGTATACTAAGCATGTGGAATGTGTAACAATCTTAAAACTAAAGAGAAAAACAATTAATTAGCTTAAGATCTTATTTTGTATATAATATTACTAAATATATATCTTTAAAATAATGCAATGATAATAATTGTTTTCAGATTTATATAGAGTTAAAGGTACAAGCAAAACCGTAAATGTATATTGCAATATTAGTGGAAGTTACACTGTTTATCCATATGTGAACGGAAGCGGCATAGATTTATCATGGGGCGATTGGTCTGGTTCTGGATACAATCGCTACTGCCCAATGTATATAACATGCACTTCATCTGGATATGGAACAATAACTTTAACTAATTCATATAACAAACACAAAATCATAATCTTTGTAACAGGCAGTTGAGTGATTAAATAAAATAAACAAATGATTAAGCATCTATCATGTGATAGATGCTTTTATGTAGTAAAATAAATATAAGAAGAGATAATAATAATTTTATAAATAAGTTTATATTTGAAAGTGTTTTTATTAGATGATTATCTAGTTGTATGCTAATTAATATATATTTTTTAGAAGGACAAAATAATATGAATAAACTATATTTAATTACAGGAGCTACAGGACATTTAGGTACTATTTTGGTTAGAGAGCTTTTAATTCGTGGTGAAAAGATACGCGCTTTAATTCTTCCAAATGATGAAGTTTTGTTGCCAGAAAAAGTAGAAAAAGTAGTTGGCGATGTCACAAAAGAAGAATCACTTATTTCTTTCTTTGATCGAAAGGGACATGACTATATAACGCTTGTTCATTGCGCTGGTTTAATAAGTGTTGCAACTA
>CAMKTV010000040.1 GCA_946415785.1 uncultured Solobacterium sp. | reverse complement strand
TTAATAGTAAAGAATGATTTTAAATATTGCGGGATTATCTATTTAGACAGAGTCGAAAGTGATACGAAGCGTTTAGCTTACGAATATTTTGTATAAAAAGTAAAAAAAATGACCATATTTTTAATATAATTAAATGGAAGGTAGAAATATGAGCGAATTAAAAAATTTTAAATGTCCAAATTGTGATGGACGCTTGGAATTTGATAGCGCTAGTCAAAAACTAAAATGTCCGTTTTGTGATGGAGAATATGATCCTGAGACTTTTGGCAGTGATAAGGGCTATACAATATCTAATGCTAAATGGGATGATGATAATGATTTGTCTGTCTATACGTGTAGATCGTGTGGTGGCGCTATTATTACACAACAGGAAACTGCTGCTACATCTTGTCCATATTGTGGCAATCCTGTTGTAATGCAAGGTAATATTAGTGGTGATTACAAACCGAGTAGAATTATTCCTTTTAAATTAAATAAGGAACAAGCTAAAGAAGAATATAAGAAACATTTAAAAGGGAAAATTCTATTACCTAAGACATTTGCAAATGAAGCTATCATTGATGAAATGAAAGGTGTATATGTTCCTTTTTGGTTATTTGATGGTACTGCAAATGCTCAAATTTGGTACAATGCCGAAAAAGTAAGGACCTGGTCAGATAGTGATTATGATTATACAGAAACAAGCTATTATAAATTATTTAGAGCTGGCAGAGTTAGTTTTGAAAATGTACCTGTTGATGCTTCTACTAATATTGATGATAATTTATCCCAATCAGTTGAACCATTTGATAGTAATGATTTAGTTGATTTTAATGCTAACTATTTAGCTGGACATTTAGCTGATAAATATAATGTTGAAGCTAGTGAATGCAAGAAGATTGCTGATGACAGAATCGCAAACTCAACCCAATCTTTATTCGCCACTACAACAGTAGGATATTCTAGCGTTATTCCAATTTCTACAAGAGTGTTAATTAACCAAGGTCATCAAGAATATGTAATGATGCCTATGTGGTTATTAAATGTTAAATATAATAACAAAGATTATAAATTCGCAATGAATGGCCAAACGGGTAAATTTGTTGGCAATTTACCAGCAGATAAAGGCAAGGCCATTAGTATTGCAGTAAGTATCTTTTTGATTATTGCATTAGCTGTAATAGCTGTGTTCTGGTTTAAGATAGGAGGCTAATATGAAGAAAATATTTACTATCTTATTCTCAATATTATTGATAATTACTTGTTCTAGTTTAGTCTTTGCTGATGATGACTATATTTATTTTGGTGAAAATGATAATTATTTATCATATGAAGATGAAAAGATATTAGAAGAAGACTTGACGAATATTTATAACAATTATGGTATAGATATTTATTATATTTTTGATACTTCAATTGCAGATGATGACATTATTGAATTTTCGCAAAATTATCTTGAAAATCATGGTCTAGGTGAAAATAAAGTTATTCTCTGTCAAAACGAAAATTATTATGTAATAAAAGCTAGTGGTCCTCAAGAAGATTATATTTTAGAAAACAAAAGTGAACTATGGAATACCTATTTAACAGGTGAAACAATACGTGATCGCATCGTTAATTATTATCAATTTGCTGTAAAACTAATTAATGAACAAATCTATATCCCTAAAGTTAAACTGATTGATTCACCTGTTAGTTTATGTGATTTTGAAGACTTATTAGATGATGACGAAGAAGCAAAGATTAGCCAATATCTTGATGAACTATATAAGGATACTGGTATTAGAGTTGTAGCAGTTACAATAGACGATTTAAATAATCTTACAAGACAAGATTATGCTGATGATTTTTATGATTATAATGGTTACCCAGAAGATGGTATGGTATTGTTACTATCTATGTCTAATAGATTTGTCTATATCTCTACTAAAGGCAAGGCAATGGATTTTGTATCTGAATATAGCATAGATTATATTTTTGATGAAATAATTCCGGAAATTAACGGCGATTATGATGAAGACAATAATTATTATGAGGCGTTTATTAAATACGCTGATGCAACTAGATATGTATTAGAAAATTCTATCCAAGGCAATGTATTTGATAACAATAATCCTGTTCCTGACAGCTTTGGCATCAAGCATATCTTAATTGGTGCTGGTGCTGGTCTTGGTGTAGCATTAATTGTTATCTTAATTCTATTTGGACAATTAAAGAGCGTTGGTCATCAAAGATTTGCACATAATTATATTGTTGATGGCAGTTTCTATTTAACTGGTGCTGCTGATCGATTTATTAATAAAACAGTTACAAAAACTGCAAGACCAAAGAATGATTCTTCTAGTGGTTCTGGTGGAGGCTCAAGCTTCCATACATCATCTAGCGGATCATCTCATGGTGGACATGGACGCAGTTTCTAAATTATAAAATTAAACAATAGGAGGAAAATATGGGTTTAATTAAAGCGTTGTTAAATTCGGCAGTGGGAACACTTGAAGAAACTTGGAAGGACTATTTCGTTTGTGATTCATTAGGCGATAATGTTCTAATGGTAAAAGGCGTTAAAAGAGGCAAAGGTGGTTCTGGTGAAGTTATCACTAATGGTTCTGGTATTGTTGTAAATGAAGGCCAATGTGCTCTAATCGTTGATGAAGGTAGAGTTTTAGAAGTTGCAGCTGAACCTGGAAATTATACTTTTGATACTAGCGCTTCTCCAAGTGTATTTGATGGTGGCTTTGAAGGCATCAAAAATACTTTCAAAGACATGATTGGAAGATTTACATATGGTGGTGAAGTAAATAAGACTCAAAGAGTTTATTATGTAAACACTAAAGAAATCTTTGGCAATATGTATGGAACAGCTACACCAATTCCATTTAGAATCATAGACAGAAATGTTGGTTTAGATGTAGAAATGCCAATCAGATGTAATGGAGAATATTCTTTCAGAATTGTAAATCCATTAGTTTTCTATCAAAATGTTGTTGGAAATAAAGCTGACTATTATACAAAAGAAAATTTAGCATCTATTATGAAAGCTGAAATGCTTACTGCACTTCAACCTGCATTTGCAGTTATTGCTTCTGAAGGTGTTAGATATTCTGAAGTTCCTGCACATGTAGATAGACTTGCGCAAGCTATGCAAGATAAACTACAAGAAAAATGGACTAATGCAAGAGGTATCGCATTTGCATCTATCGCTGTTAATTCAGTATCAATGAATGAAGAAGATGAAAAGAAATTAAGAGATCTTCAATTCTCTGCTGTTAATAGAGATGCTAATATGGCTAATGCTACAATCATTCAAGCTACTGCAGATGCTATGAGAGATGCGGCTAAAAATGAAAACGGAGCTATGACTGGTATCATGGGCGTTAATATGATGAATATGACTGGTAGCCAAACTGCTACTGCATTTAGAAACGCTAATCCAACTCCTCAAGCTCCACAAGAAACTTCTTGGACTTGTCCAAAATGTGGTGCTCAAGTAACTGGCAACTTCTGTTCAGTATGTGGCGAACCTAAACCTGCTCAATCATTCTGTCCACATTGCGGCAAACCAGTAACACCTGGTGCTAATTTCTGCCCATCTTGTGGTAAACAATTAGGTTAATTATTATCTAAAAGCTTGTCTAAAATATTTGTCTAAAGACAAGCTTTTTATTTTATTCAAATAAAGAATTAAGATTCTTTAATAGTTCGACTTCAATAGCATTAAAGTTTGATAATAAAGACTCATCTGTTGAATCGCCATAGATATATGAACCATCAATAAAATCAATATAAATCTGATAGAAATCTTTGTCATTAATTTTAAATGAATCATTATATGCATCTATATTGAATTGATATAGATTTAGATCATTAACTAAATCATTTAAGAAAACATCAGATTCTTCTGGCATATCAATGATTTCGTATTCGATTTCTTCATTATTCTGATAGACATTTTTAGCTATTTTTGCTTCACCATTTATGCCATATATAGAATAGAAATAATATTGATTATTTCCATTAGAAAAGTTAATCTCAAAATTATTTATTAATTTATCAGTTGGCTTAAATTCATCGTAACCTTTACTAATTAATAAATCTCTTATATATCTGACTAATTCTATATTGAACTTATAATCAGGTATTCCATCAATTCTGAAATATAATTCTTCATTATCTTGATATGTTATTTCAAATGTAAAGGGTGAATATTCAAATGGTAGACCAGATGTAACAACATTTGTACCATTTAATTTATTTAATTCGTTTACTTTTACAAGTTCTTGAATATCTTTTAATTCATCATGAGAAATGGTTACTTCGATATAAAAGTGTTCACTTTCAATTAAAATAATTTCATCATCTGAATTATCAATTTCAATAGAATAGAAACCATTTAGTTCTGGAAAGTCGCTATCTTCTAGATAAAAACATGTCTTTAATACTCTAATATCATTTGAATTGAATTCTTTTGACTTGTCTGTATCACTATTATTGATGACTTCACCATCTAAAACCTCTTGTTTATGACAAGAAGTAAGCGGAAATAGGCAGATTATAAGCATTATTAGTAGTTTTCTTAATTTCATATGATTATTATATAATAACTTTGTATTAGCACTTGATAATAATATTGGAGGCAAATATGGAGTATAGAAGACTAAATGAAGTAAATCGATATAAGAAAATAACTTTATTGCATTCTAATGACATGCATGGCGATTTCTTCGCTGAAAGCGTTGATGAAAAACTAAGTGGCGGTGTATCGATGTTGTCGGGCTATCTTACAAAATGTAGAAATGAAGATCCTAATGTCATTTATGCAATTGCAGGGGATATGTTTAGAGGCTCTGTTATCGATTCTGAATTCCATGGCTTATCAACAATTCAAATTGTTAATCTATTAGCTCCAGATATTGTTACTTTAGGAAATCACGAAACTGATTATGGTGTTGCGCATTTATTATTCTTAGAGAAGATGGCAACATTCCCAATCATTAATTCAAACTTATATATTAAAGGCAATGATACAAGATTGTTTAAACCTTATTACATAATGGAAATAGATGGTTTAAGAATTCTTTTCATTGGTATTTTAACTGAAGAAGTTATATCACAAACAAAAGGTGAAAATCTTATTGGTTCATTTATTGGTATAGAAGATGCTGCTAAAGAAGTTGGTAAGATTTGTAATGCCTATAATGGTTTGGATATTGATTTGACTGTCTTATTAACTCATATTGGTTTTGAAGAAGATAAAAAATTAGCATCTATTCTAGATCCATCATGGGGCGTTGATATTATTATTGGTGGTCACTCTCATACTTTCATTGATGAACCTGCAATCGTTAATAATATCTTAATTGTTCAAGCAGGTACTGGAACAGACCAAGTTGGTCGTTTTGATTTGATTATTGATACTGATCATAACTGTATAGATTCTTATAAATGGCAAGCTGTTCCAATTAATAGTGATAATTGCCCAAGAGATGAAAGAATTGAAAAATTAATTGGTTCCATTAAAGAAAAAACTGATCTTAAATACGCAAAAGTTGTCGCTAATTTTGACTATGAATTAACTCATCCTGATAGATGGATGCAAACAGATTTAGGTGGTGTTTTCTCTGATGCGATGAAAGAAAGTTTTGCGATTGATTTATATTTTATGGGATCAGGTTCAGTTAGAAAAACAAAGATGGGTCCAATTGTTACATTCCAGGATTTTACTGAATGTTATCCATATGATGGAAAGTCTTATTGCTTAAAACTAAAAGGTTCACAAATTAAAAAAGCTTTATTACATATATATCGTGATGAAGCATGGCTTGGTGACCACACTGAATTCTATCAATTATCTAAAGGATGGCATGTTGTATATTCTAAGTCAAAACATGAGTTATTAAAATGTGAATACAACGGCGAAGAAATTGATGATAATAAAATCTATACTGTAGGTATTGCAGAATTCCATTACAATAATTTATTTGAATTCTTTAATCTAACTTATGAAGAAGTTAAAGAAAATGGTGAGCCTATTATTTTAACTACAAGTGATGTACAAACATTATTAGAATATTTTGAAAATAATAAACATTTAGGATTTGATCTAGATGGTAGATTAGAGGTCTTAGATTAATGAAAAGAATTATTAGACTCATATTATCTATATTAGTATATGTTTGTGTTTTATCAATTAGTTACGTGAACAATAATGAACATGTTCATGCGGCTGGCGTGCCTTGTAAATACTGTGGAAGTACTAATACGAATTATGAATATTCAAATATTCCGTTAACATGCACAGATCCAGGAGCAGATTATTATTCATGTTATGACTGTCACCAGCAATTTCACATTGATATTCCTCCAAAAGGCCATAACTTCGGTGGTGATGATAATATTACCGTAATAACTCCAGCTACTTGTACTACATCTGGTTCAGGAACTAAAACTTGCATAAATAGTGTTACTTGCGGAAAAAATATTTCAGTTACTATTCCGGCATTAGGACACGATTATACAACCACTGTTATTTCAGCTGCTGATTGTACACATGCAGGTACAAGTGAAAAAGTATGCTCTAGATGTGCTGATAAACAAACTGTTACTGTTGCTGCATTGGGCCATAACTATAAAGTAAAAGAAACAAAGAAAGCTACTTGCACAGAAGATGGATATACTACAAAAGTATGTACTAGATGTAATGAATCAGTTACTGAAAAATTAAAGATGACTGGTCATAATGTTGAATATTCTGAAAAAGATCCCACATGTGAAGAAGATGGCTATAAGAAAGGAATATGTAAAAACTGTAAAGAAGAAGTAATTGATACTATACCTGCATTAGGACACGATTTCGTATATTCTGTTGTTAAAGAGGCAACTTGTAAGGATGAAGGACTAGAAAAAGGAATCTGTTCAAGATGTGATAAAGAAGATGATAAAATAATCGCAAAATTAGAACATGAATATCCTGAAGACTGGACAGTAGAAAAAGAAGCTACTTATACAGAAGAAGGCTTAAAATATAAAACTTGTAACAAATGTGGTGAAAGAATTGAAGAATCTATTCCAAAGAAGAATGTCGTACCGGTTGCTTTAGGTGGAGGTGCAAGTGTTGCAGCTGTTAGTGCTTGTGTATATTTTGCATTAGGAAAGAGTGGCTTATTAAGAAAAACTGCTACTAGAAAATTAGTTAACAAAGCTGCTGAAAAGCTTAAACCATCTATTGAGTCAAAAACAGTATTCTTATTTGATGTTGATGATAAGGTAAAAGATTTATTAAAGAAACAAAGATATCTAACTGTTAGCGGTTATAACTATACTGAATTAACAGAAGCGATTAAAGAAGATAATAATCTTCTAATTATTGGTGTACCAAATGAAAGCAGACTAGATGAAGTACTTGCTTTAAAAGAAGATGCATTAAACGAAAGTAATGTAGCTTTGATTATTGATAATGAATTATTAAGTGCTAAGAAAGATGAATTAGATAAACTTGTCAATGATAAGAAATTAATAAATTATCTGGCAATTACTGATTCACCATATCAGGTATTGTCTAAATTTGTATTGCCTATAGCTAAACCAGAATTAACTTCTGATGAATCATTAGAAAATGTTGGATTAGTTGCAGATGCTATTGGCGTTCCATTTGTTTCAACCATTATAAATGCTTATACTTCAGGAAGAAGTATTAAAGAAACAATAGAAGAAGGAAAAGAAGAGGGGCTATCCTTCTCAGATAAGACTTCTATTATGGCATCTATTGCTTCAATATTAGGCTATGATCAACTAGAAAGTGTTTTGAATATAGTCGACAATGCAGATGATATCAAGGCAGCATTTGATAAAGAAACAGGATTAAACGAAAAAGCTGATGGCGTAAGTGCAGCGAAAGACATTGTTGAAACAATTAGTGATATTATTGATAAATAAAGTGTTAAAAAAGAATTTATATTTAATCTCAATAATTATTAATATCATCTATATGATGATATTAATTGTGTTGTCTAATGATATTAATATAAATTTTTCAATGCTAACTGATAATCTAATTGGATATATTTTAGTACTAATTCTTTGTGTTTTATTATCAATTAATCTATATATATCTACTAAATCAATAAATAAAAAATATATTTTATTATCAATTATTGGACCAATTATTGGTGGCATTTTACCTTACTATCAAAACAGTAATTCATTTATAAGTGGTTTACATGAAATATTTGCCTATATTTCATTTACTGTCATAAATATTATTACTATATTGAACATTTATAAGTATTATTTAAATGATAGAGAAAATGGTAAAAGAATGTTTATTTCTTATATAACAATTCTATTTTTAGATTTTATTCTATATTTAAAAACAGAGGGAGTAATTGCTATTGAAGAATTTATATTATTGAGTACTATTTTAATTTTAAATTATTTAATATATAAAAGCATTAAGGAGAACTTGAACAATGAACAATTTTAAATTAGGATTTGGATTGATGCGTTTACCAAAACTTGAAGATGGAAGTTTTGACATTGATCAGATTAAAAAAATGGTCGATTTGTTTATAGAAAATGGTGGTGAATATTTTGATACAGCTTTTGCATATCCCGGATCTGAAGAAACTACTAAAATAACATTAGTAGATAGATATCCTCGTGAAAGATATAAGTTAGCTAGTAAATTATTATGTTCAGATGATATTAAGGATGAAGAAACTGCGAAAAATGAGATTAATATCACATTACAAAGAACTGGCGCATCTTATATTGACTATTATTTGTTGCATGCCTTACAAAGAAGTAATTATAAAAAATATGATGATTTTCATTTATGGGATTATGTGAAAGAGTTAAAAGATAAAGGACTTATTAAACATTATGGATTTTCTTTCCATGGTGATCCTGAATTATTAGAAGAATTATTATCTAAACATCCTGATGTAGAATTTGTACAACTACAGATTAATTATGCCGATTGGGAAAATCCTGGTGTTCTATCAAGAGTTCATTATGAAATATGTAAGAAACATGGAAAGAAAGTAACTATTATGGAACCTGTAAAAGGCGGCATATTAGCTAATCCAATTAATGAAGTAAAAGAGCTATTTAATAGTTATAATCCTAATCTGTCGTATTCATCATGGGCAGTAAGATATTTATTAGATATTGAAAATATATTTGTGATATTAAGTGGTATGTCTAGTCTTGAACAGATGCAAGATAATCTAAATACAATTAATAATTTAGGCCATTTAAATGAAGAAGAAAAAGAAATTGTTAAGAAAGCTCAAATTCTATTAAATGAAGATAAGAAAATAGCTTGTACTGGTTGTAGATATTGTGTAAAGGGTTGTCCAATGAATATTCCAATTCCTGACATCTTTACTGTTTATAATCGAAAAGATGGTTCACCATTATTTAGAACGCAAAGAGAATATAAAAATGTCACTATTAATAAAGGTGTTGCATCTGATTGTATTGAATGTGGCCAATGTGAAGGTGCTTGTCCTCAACATCTACCTATTATTGATTTATTAAAGAAATGCCAAGATTATGAATAAATTTACTTACTATGACTGATAATATTTTTAAAAAAGGTTATGCTATTTTTGGTAAGCCTTATGAAATAATGTTAAAAAATGATCTTCATGATATAAGGTCTATTGATCATGAATTAATAAAAAACATGATACTTCTTGATGAAGATTCTTTTAAATTTCTTTATTATAAGCCAATTAATATAGATATGATTGAACATGAACTATATCAATTCTCACAAAAGTTTAAAGGCAAAAATGATAAAGAGAGTATCAAAAATGTTTTAGATTACACAAGCGATATAGCTAATAAATATGATGTTGATTTTAAAGATATGCTGTTTGGTGGTACAGAAAAGGAAATATTAGAAAGAGGCACTGACTGGTGCTCTGATATGGCAAGAGTCGGCTCCGTCTTACTTAGGTGTCTAGGGATACCGTGTAGAATGATAAATCTCTTTAATTTAGATAAAGCTTATAATGCTCATGTTGCAGGAGAAGCATTTTATGAAAATCATTATGGTGTCATTGATTTTATATATGGTTATCAGTTTTATGATGATAAACCAGTTAATACTTATGAAATAACGAAAAATAAGGATTATCTAAACAATTATTCAGAATACTATCAGGGTTTATTTAAAGGCATCGCCATAAATGAATATAATCCTATGGATAGAAATAACAACTATATTGTATCTAAGCCAAATGAGTATTATCTTAAATTAATATATTCAAATCATAATGATAAATGGTTTATGGGTGAAGATAAATAATCAATGCAAATAAAAAAATACGGGTTTGAACTGAGTCCCAAAAGTTGAACAAACTGGAGGGACTTTTTTAATGAAACTAAC
>CAMKTV010000039.1 GCA_946415785.1 uncultured Solobacterium sp. | reverse complement strand
GGCTTTAGGTGCATTGTTTTCAGCGTTAGCATTAGTAAGTGATAATGAAATAATCCTTTTAGTTATTGGTGCTATCTTCTTAATTGAAATGTTTTGTGTATGTCTTCAATTAAGCTGCGTTAAATTATTTAAGAAAAGGATCTTTTCTTATACACCTATTCATTATGCCTTTGTATTAAAAGGTCATAAGGAAACAAAAGTTGTAAGAGGTTTTTATTTAGCAGCATTGATATTTACTATCATTGGCGTCATATTAGGTATTATCTAGATGGAATATCGTTATCATACAGGAAATTTTTTTGAAGAGTATTACAAAACAAATAACATCACTAAAGAGGACTTAAATTACTCTTTTAATGAGATTAATGAAGAAGCTTTAAATAATTTTAAAGATAAATTAATGTCTTTAAAAAATAATAAATTTTTAATTGTTGGTGATTATGATTGTGATGGTATCTGTTCAACAGCAATCATCAAAAGATTATTAACGTATCTTAATATTGAACATAATTTTTATATTACCAATCGCATTAAAGAAGGCTATGGTCTTAATAATGACATTGTAAATATGGCTTTTAAAAATAACTATGATGTTATATTTACTGTTGATAATGGAATAATAGCAAACGAAGCTATTGCGTTAGCTAGTGAATTAAATATAAAAGTTCTTGTTTTAGATCACCATGAATATCAGCAATTGCCTAATTGTTATGGTGTTTTACATTCTAACTTATTATCTAAACCATTTAAAAAACTATCAGCTGGTGGATTATCATATTTGTTAAGCACTTTATTCTATGAAGATGAATTCAACTTGGTGTTAGGTGGTTTAGCAATTATTGCTGATATGGTAGGGGTTTTAGGTTATAATCGCTATCTAATTAAAGAAACATATAGAATTCTAAATGAAGGAAAGATTAATTCACTTAATCTAATAAACGGCTCTAATAAATACGATGAACGTTCTTTAACTTTTAATGTTATTCCAAAGATTAATGCAGTAAGCAGAATGAATTATAACTCCAATATATTAGTCAAATATTTATTAGGAGATAAAGAGTATTGTGATAATACTTATAAATCTATTAACGAAATAAATGAACAAAGAAAAGAATTGACTGATAAATTGTCTAAAGATTCTAATATGTCGTTAGTTTTAGATGACAATATTATGATTTATGTATCAAGTGAGTATCCAGAAGGCTTATGTGGGCTAATAGCCAACAGGCTAATGTTTTTAAAAGAGAAAGCTGTTATTGTCTTAAATGAAACAGAAGGGGTTTTAAAAGGTTCTGGAAGAAGCCCTGATTATTTTAATATTTATGAATATTTATTAAATATAAAAGATAATTTACTGACTTTCGGTGGACACGGTAACGCTTGTGGATTAAGTCTTGATAAAGAATCTCTTAATAGTTTTATTGATTATGTAAAATCAACAAAAGTAGTGATTAAGCCAGTCTATAAAGATGTTTATGAAATTAATGTAGATGAATTAGATTATGATTTCTGTTTAAAAATAGAGGATTTAAAGCCTTTTGGAGTTGATTTAAAAGAACCATTATTTATTCTTAAAGATTTAAAATATAATGATTCAATACTGATGGCTAATAAATATGCTAAATATTTTATTAATAATAAATTAAGCGCTATTTCATTTAAAAATAAAGATTTAAATAAAGAATTTAAGCATATTATTGGCACTATAAAAAAGGATGATTACCATTATAAAGCCATATCTTTTATAATTGAAGATTTTGTGTAGTTGAATTATAATAATAAGGTATTTTTGTGGGAGGAGATTGATTATGGATTTAAAAGAATACATTGCTGATGTTCCAGATTTTCCTAGCGAAGGAATATTATTTAGAGATATCACTCCACTTTTAGCTAATGGGCCAGCATTTAAATATGCTTGTGATACATTGACAGATTTTGCTGAAAAATGTGGTGCTGAAGTTATTGCAGGACCTGAATCTAGAGGATTTATTTTTGGTTGTCCAATTGCCAACAAATTAGATATTGGCTTCGTGCCTGTAAGAAAGCCTAAAAAGCTTCCAAGAGAAACAGTATCTTATAAATATGATCTAGAATATGGCACAAATGAAATTCATATGCATAAAGATGCAATTAAACCTGGACAAAAAGTTGTAGTATGTGATGACCTACTTGCAACTGGTGGCACAATTGACGCAGCTATTAAATTAGTTGAAATGCTTGGTGGTGAAGTTGTAGGCTGTTGTTTCTTAATTGAATTAAAAGACTTAAAGGGCCGTGAAAAATTAAATGGATACAATGTGTTTACATTGATTCAATATTAAAAAATAAATCGAAGTTCTACTTCGATTTTTACAATTTATGAAGAGCAAAGAATTAAACAAAGAAATATTTGAAAAAGAAATACACTCTTATATTAACAACAAGGATTCTTTGGACCTAATTGAGAAGGCTTATAACTATGCTTATGAAAAGCATAATGGTCAATTTAGAAAAAGTGGGGATCCATATTTTACTCATGTCTTATCAGTAGCTTATACATTAGCTACCTTAAAATGTGGTCCAAATACTATTTGTGCTGGCTTGTTACATGATGTAATTGAAGACTGCAATGTTACAAAAGATGAATTTATTGATGAATTTGGACAAGAAATCTATTCCTTAGTTGAATCTGTAACTAAGATTAGTAATTTAAAATTCTCTGATGAAAAAGAATATTTGGCAGCCAATCATAGAAAAATATTGATGGCCATGGCTAAAGATGTACGTGTAATTATGGTTAAATTGGCTGATAGATTGCATAATATGCGTACATTACAATTCATGTCTCCTGAAAAACAACAGCGCATTGCCAAAGAAACACTAGAAGTATATGCACCAATTGCTCATCGATTAGGTATTGCTGAAATTAAAAATGAATTAGAAGACTTATCTTTTTATTATCTTGATAATCAAAGATATCATGAAATAGCTAAATTAGTTGAAAATAAAAAATCTGAAAGAGATAGCCAAATCAAACAAATGATTAAGGATATAACTGATATGCTTAATGAGCATAATATACCTTTTAGAATCTTTGGTAGAAGTAAGCATCTTTATTCAATTAATAAAAAGATGGTTCAAAAGAATAAAAGATTTGAAGAAATTTTAGATTTATTAGCCATTAGAATCATTACAAAAACTGAATTAAACTGTTATGAAATATTAGGTTATATACATGCGACATATCGTCCAATTCCTGGAAGATTAAAAGATTATATTGCAATGCCTAAGATGAATTTATATCGTTCATTACATACAACAGTTGTAGGCCCAGATGGTAGAATCTATGAAATTCAGATTAGAACTGAAGAGATGGATGAAATAGCTGAAAGAGGTATTGCAGCACACTGGTCATATAAAGAAGGATCGTATGATTCTAATAAGGAACAAAGAGAAATAGTCAAAGAATTAGATTGGCTATCTGCTTTTAACGAAAATGAAGAAAGCAATGATGCTGAATATATGGATACCATTATCGGTGACGTATTTAATGCGACTATCTATTGTATGACGCCAAAAGGCAGAGTTATAGATTTACCTAATGGTTCAACACCAATTGATTTTGCATATCGTGTTCATACAGAAGTTGGCCATACTACAATTGGTGCATTAGTTAATGGTGTGCTAGTGCCTTTAAATACACAGCTTGTGACAGGAGATGTTGTTGAAATTAGAACTAATAAGTCATCCACGCCTAGTGAAGATTGGCTAAAAATTGTTAAAACAAATGGTGCTAAAAATAAGATTCGTGCTTATTTCCAAAAGAAAGAACAAGAAGAAAAAGAATCATTAGTTAAAACTGGCGAAGACATACTTAAATATGAAATGACTAAGCGTGGCGTTGATCTTGATGAATACTTTAATAAAGAAAAATTTGAAACATTATATAGTTTTTATCATACTCCTACGTATAACGATTTTATGTATGCCGTTGCCAAAAAATCTATCAGTGCATCAAGCATCATTGAAAGATTGGTTAAATTAGGCAAAAAAGAAATTGATGAAGAGGTTCTTCAACAAATATTAGAAAAAAATAAAATAAGACGTCAAAAAGATATTTCTAGAACTGGTATTGTCGTCAAGGGTGTAAATAGTATGAAGATTAATCTTTCTCCATGTTGTACACCAGTATATGGCGATAAGATTGTTGGTTTTGTAACTAAAGGCCAAGGCATAAAAGTTCATCGTGAAGACTGTCCAAATATATTAAGTGATAAGGCTCGTTTAATTGATGTTTCTTGGGATGATGAACATCCTGATTATAAATATGAAGCTAATATCAAAATATATTCAAAAGATCGTAGTTATCTTTTAACTGATTTAGTTACTTGTATATCGCAATTTAAAGCCAACATTATGTCTTTAAATATCTCAGTAAATCAAGAAGATTTGACCGCAACAGCCGCTATGACACTTTCAGTTAATGATTATGATCATTTACAATTAATAATGGCTAACATAAGAAAAGTTAATAGCGTTATTTCGGTTGAAAGAGCAATTAAATAATTGTAGAATTAATTTGTCAATGAAGGACAAAATTATTTGGTTTATTTTTAGCGAGTAGGGTATGGTGTAAGCCTACAATAAACAAATAAGGGACAATCTGGAGACATCTATATAAAAGATAGGTCGTCACTCGCGTTAAGAGCTAAGTAAAAAATAAAGGTGGTACCGCGCTAGTTGCGCCCTTGGCTACCTTTTTTATTTAAATAGGAGGTCTTTATGTATCAGACAGTAAAAGGAACTTATGACATCTTACCAGATGAATTAAAGAATGTTGAAGACTTAGAAGATTCTTTTAGAATGTTGTTAGATTTATATGGTTATAAATTAATGAAAACACCTATTTTTGAATATACTGGTGTCTTTAAGAAAGAGAATGATACAAGTGACATGGTCACAAAAGAAATGTATACATTTTCTCCTAACGAAAAAGATTCTTTGACTCTAAGGCCTGAAGGAACTGCAGGAATTATTAGAAGTGTTGTACAAAACAAATTATATGCAACATATGAAGCACCTCTTAAGCTTGCCTATATAGAAGAAATGTTTAGGCATGAAAGACCACAAAAGGGCAGGCAAAGACAATTTACACAAATGGGAATTGAATGTTTAGGCGAAAAGGCGCCAATCATTGATGCGGAACTACTTAAAACTTGTAGGTCTAAAAGATATTAAAGTGTTAATTAATACCTTAGGTGATAATGAAAGTCGTTTGGCATATAAAGAAGTATTATCTAATTACTTTAGACAATATGAAGAAGAATTATGTCCAGATTGTAAGAATCGATTAGTTAAAAATCCACTTAGAATATTAGACTGCAAGATTGATAGAGATAAAGAATTTATGAATAATGTGCCTAAGATGGCAGATTATTTAACAGAAAGTGCTAAAGAATATTTCAAACAGGTTAAATATTATTTGGATGCACTAGAAATTCCTTATGTTGTTGATGATAAATTAGTAAGAGGACTAGATTATTATACAGATACAGTATTTGAGGTCGTAAGCACAAATCCAGAAGCTGGAGCACAAGCTACAGTATTTGCGGGTGGCAGATATGATAATTTAGTTGAGGAATTAGGTGGCCCATCTTTATCAGGTATTGGCTTTGCGATAGGACTTGAAAGACTACTAATCATGGCTAAAGCAGAAGACGTCTTATTTGAAGATGAAGATAGAATTGACTGTTACATCATTGATATGACAAAGGGCAGTGCCTATGCCTTAAAAGTAGCAGAAGAATTAAGAAAGAATTTCTATTCTTGTATCGTTAATCTGTATGATAGATCAATGAAATCACAGTTCAAATCTTCTGATAGAAATAATGCTGCATATACAATAATTATTGGTGAAGATGAGATGAATAATTCAAACGTAACTTTAAAAGACAATATGACAAAGGAACAGATGCTCATACCATTTGATAAATTAATTGATGAACTAGAAAGATTGGAGATTAATCATGAATAGAGATCATACTTGTGGACAATTAAGAAAAGAAGATGTTGGAAAAAAAGTAAAATTAGCTGGATGGGTTTCTAAAAGAAGAAATCTAGGCTCAATTGTTTTTATTGACTTAAGAGACCGCTATGGAATAACACAAATTACATTTGACGAAAATCATAGTGAATTAGTTAAAGATATTAGAAACGAATATGTTATAGAAGTAGATGGAATTGTTTCTTTAAAAGCAACACCTAATCCTAAATTAGAAACAGGTGAGATTGAAGTATTAGTAGAAAACTGTAAAGTATTATCTAGTGCTAAAACTACACCTTTAATTATCGCAGATGAAACTGACGCCTTAGAAGATGTGCGTTTAAAATATCGTTATCTAGATATAAGAAGAAATCCAATTAAAGAGAAACTGTTATTAAGAGATAAAGTTACAACAATCGTAAGAAATACATTACACGGCAAAGATTTCGTCGAAGTAGAAACGCCAATTCTCTCTAAATCAACTCCAGAAGGTGCCAGAGATTATCTAGTACCATCAAGACTATATAATGGCAGATTCTATGCATTGCCGCAATCACCACAAATCTATAAACAATTATTAATGATAGGGGGAATGGATAGATATTTCCAGATTGCCAGATGTTTTAGAGATGAAGATTTAAGAGCAGATAGACAACCTGAATTTACACAAATTGATATCGAAATGTCTTTTGCCGACGAAAATGATATTCAAGGTGTTGTTGAAGAAGTAATGAGAAATATCTTTAAAGATGTTAAAGGTATTGATAATTTAGAATTCAAACAACTTAAATTTATTGATGCCATGGATAAATACGGCAGTGATAAACCTGATTTAAGATTTGGTAATGAACTTGTTAATTTAAATGATATTTTTGAAAAGACTGAATTTAAGATATTTAGAGATATCTTAGATAGAAAGGGCCTTATTAAAGGTCTAGTTTTTAATCATAATTTCTCTAGAAAAGAAATTGATTCTTTAACAGAATTTGTAAAGATCTATAAAGCAAAAGCTCTAGCTTATCTAAAACTTAATGAAGGAGTTTTCTCTGGTTCTTTAAATAATGCTTTAAGTGATGAAGAAAAGGATGCTTTAAAAGAAAAATTATCATTAAAAGATGGTGATACATTATTTATTGTTGGTGATGATAAAAAGATTGCGGAAACTGCTTTAGGCGCATTAAGAAGTAAATTAGGCAATGAATTAGGACTTGTTGATAAAAATCAATACGCCTTTGTTTGGATTAATGATTTCCCTATGTATGAATATTCTGAAGAAGAAGGAAGATATGTAGCAGCTCACCATCCATTTACTTCACCAAAGATTGAAGATTTAGATAAATTAATTAGTGATAGAGCCAACTGTTATTCTAGAGCATATGATTTAGTTTTAAATGGTTATGAATTATTATCAGGATCTGTAAGAATTCATAATAAAGAATTGCAAGCTAAAGTATTTGAAGCATTAGAAATAACACCTGAAAAAGCTAAACAAAGATTCGGTTTCTTCCTTGAAGCATTTGAATATGGTGCACCACCACATTGTGGTGTTGGTATAGGGCTTGAAAGATTAATCATGATTTTATCTGATACAGACAATATCAAAGATGTAGTTGCTTTCCCTAAAACAGCAAGCGCAATGTGTCTAATGTCTGATGCACCAAATGTTGTAGATGAAGATCAATTAGATTTCTTGGGCATAGAATTAAAGAAAAAAGACTAAAACTAAAAAAATATATTATAATGAATAAGTAGGAGGAAATAGAAATGCCTGTAAAAGTTGAACTTGAAACTTGCATTGGTTGTGGTGCTTGTGCTGATGTATGCCCAACTGGTTCATTAGCGATCGGTGCTGATGGCAAATGTGTAGTTAATGAAGAAACATGCGTTGATTGTGGAGCTTGTGTTGGTACATGCCCAACTGGTGCTATTTCTCAATAATTTAATCAAACCAAGTATTAACTTGGTTTTTTTCATGAGGAGGACAAATTATGATTAATTATAGTGAAGAAGAAGGAAGACAATATCATACTAATTTGGTATCAAGTGATATTGGTGAATACGTAATACTACCAGGAGATCCTGGAAGATGTGAAAAGATTGCCAAATATTTTGATAATCCTGTTCATATTACAACAAATCGTGAGTATTGTACCTATACAGGTACCTTAAATGGAGTTAAAGTATCAGTTGTTTCAACTGGAATTGGTGGTCCAAGTGCTTCAATAGCCTTAGAAGAATTATGTGACTTAGGAGCCAAATATTTTATAAGAGTTGGAACATGTGGTGGCATGCAGTTAGATGTTAAAAGTGGCGATGTCGTAATTGGTAATGCATCTATTCGTTTTGAAGGCACAAGTAAAGAATATTGCCCAATTGAATACCCAGCTGTAGCTGATTTTGATGTTACTAACGCGTTAGTATCTAGTGCTAAAAAATTAGGCATGAACTATCATGTAGGCGTATGCCAGTCAAAAGATGCTTTCTATGGCCAACATCGTCCTGAAGTATTACCAAATAGTGCTGAATTATTAAATAAATGGGATGCATGGCTTAAAATGGGCTGTCTAGCAAGCGAAATGGAATCAGCTGCATTATTTATTGTCGCATCATTTAGAAGAGTAAAATGTGGCTCTATTTTCCTTGTAATGGCAAATCAGGAAAGAGCGAAAGCAGGACTTGATAATCCGATTGTTCACGATACAGATAGTGCTATAAAGGTTGCAGTTGAAGCTATTAAAGAATTAATTGAGGTTAATAAATAAAATATTCTATAATAGCATTAATGAAAAAAGATTATATTTTGCCTGATTTAAATAAAGCTCGTAATAGAAGAAATGAAATCAATAGAGAAACTTTTAATATTGAAGATAAATATTTAGATTTAGGCAAGAATAAAACATATTTTATTGAAACCCATGGCTGTCAAGCTAATCAAAGAGATTCAGAGACCATTGCAGGTCTATTAGACAACATGGGCTTTTTAAATGCCAATGATGAAAATAAAGCGAATATTTATATCATTAATACCTGTGCTGTAAGAGAAGGTGCTGAAGATAAAGTCTTTGGAAAACTTGGTTCTTTAAAAAGATTAAAGAAAGAAAGAAAAGATTTGATTATTGGCATCTGTGGCTGTATGGCACAAGAAGAAAAGACAATTGAAAGAATTCTGGAAAAGTATCATCAGGTAGATCTAATTTTTGGAACTCACAATATTACTTCTTTACCTAAACTTCTTTATGATATATATTCTCAAAAAACAAAGAAAGCGATTGAAGTATATTCAAAAGAAGGTGACATCATTGAAGAAGTGCCTGTTACCAGATTTATGTCACATAAAGCGTGGGTAAATATAATGTATGGATGTGATAAATTCTGTACGTATTGTATTGTTCCTTATACTAGAGGCAAAGAAAGATCTCGTTTGATTGAAGATATTGTAAAAGAAGTTAATGAACTTAAAGAAAGTGGCTATCAAGAAGTATGTCTATTAGGTCAAAATGTTAATTCATATGGAAAAGATTTAAAACTTGGCTATGGTTTTGATACATTATTAAAAGAAGTGGCTAAAACAGGAATAAACAGAATAAGATTTATGACATCTCATCCAAGAGATTTTAATGAAGATATGATTGATGCCATCAGAGATAACCCTAACATCTGTCCATATATTCATTTGCCTGTTCAAAGTGGTTCAAATGATATCCTTAAAAAAATGAATCGAAAATATACTATTGAAGAATATAAAGATTTATTTGATCGCTTAAAAGCTAAATTGCCTAATTTTGCCTATACTACTGATATTATTGTAGGTTTCCCTAATGAAAGCGATGAAGACTTTAAGGCAACATTAGATATAGTTGATTATTGTAAGTATGATAACTGTTTTACTTTTATTTATTCAAAAAGAAGCGGAACTCCTGCTGCAAATATGGAAGATGATATTGAAAGAAAAGTAAAAGAAGAAAGACTGCAGGAATTAAATAAGAAAGTAACTTATTACGCTAATCTTAATAATCAGAAATATAAAGATCAGATAGTGGAAGTATTAGTTGATGGCCCATCTAAGAAAAATAGTTCAGTATATTCTGGATATACATTAGATAATAAATTAGTTAATTTTACTGGCGATAATATCAAGACTGGTGATTTAGTTAAAGTATTGATTAAAGAAGTAATGAGTTTTTCTTTAAACGGTGTAAAAGTTGATAGTTAAATTAGTAGAATAAATAATTCTATTAAAATATAATTAAATTAAATAGAAGGAGAAAAATATGGCTAAATTTGTATGTAAAGTTTGTGGTTATGTTCATGAAGGTAATGAAGCTACAGTAGCTTGTCCCGTGTGTCATG
>CAMKTV010000038.1 GCA_946415785.1 uncultured Solobacterium sp. | reverse complement strand
AAGGGTACTTTGATATCTACGTTAGATAATGATAATAAAGTTGTCAATGAAAGGATTATTGATGTTGAAGGAGCTTTAAAATCTCTTGGCTACAAACCTGGAGAAATTAAACCTGTACTAAAAGAACTCGAAAAAGAAGAAGGAGACTTGAGCGCTAATGAATATTTAATGCGCGCTTTAGCTCTATTGTACAAATAGTTTATGGATGAATTAAGAAACAAAGATTTATTGAATTCAATTAAACAGGAAGAGGACGCGGAAGAATTAAATCTACGTCCTTCTAATTTAAGTGAATATGTTGGTCAAACTGCTTTAAAAGAAAATTTGGATATTTTCATTAAGGCAGCTAAAAGTCGTAATGAGGCTCTTGACCATTGTCTTTTCTATGGTCCTCCAGGACTTGGAAAGACTACTTTAGCTTATATTTTAGCTAATGAAATGGGCACAAATATAAAGATTACCAGTGGCCCAAGTATTGAAAAAAGTGGTGATTTAGCTGCCATACTTTCTTCTTTAAAGGCAGGAGATGTACTTTTTATTGATGAAATACATCGTCTTCCTAAAGTTGTAGAAGAAGTGTTATATCCAGCAATGGAAGATTTTGTTATTGATGTTGTGATAGGCAAAGATCAAGGTGCTAGATCTATTAGAATAGAGCTTCCACCATTTACACTTGTTGGTGCAACAACACGTATGGGCTCTATTTCATCTCCATTAAGAGATCGTTTTGGCATTGTTTCTAAATTGGAGTATTACAATGAAGAAGAATTATCACAAATTGTCAGAAGAACATCTAAAGTATTTGAAACACAAATTAATGATGATGCAGTAATTGAAATAGCGAAAAGAAGTAGAGGAACACCTAGAATTGCGAATAGATTATTTAGAAGAATCAGAGATTTCGCTCAAGTATTAAATGATGGATATATTGATTATGATGTTACTTCTAAATCTTTAGATCGTTTAAAGATTGATCCTATTGGTTTAGACAATGTTGATATTAAATATTTAGAAGGAATTATTCATCGTTATAATGGTGGTCCAGTTGGTGTTGAAGCTATCGCTAGTGCAATTGGTGAAGAAGTTGTAACTATTGAAGATGTTTATGAACCTTATTTAATTCAAATAGGACTAATTAACAGAAGTCCTAGAGGACGTATGGCAACCAGTAAGGCATATGAACATTTAAAAATTAGTAACAATGATACTCTTTTCTAAAATAAAAAATTGTGCTATCATTTAAAAGTTAGTAGGAGGTTATAATATGCCTAGAGAATTTATCACCTTTAAATGTTCAGAATGTGGTGAAGAAAATTATATCGGTTCTAGAAATAAGAAAAAACATCCAGACAAAATGGAAATTAAGAAATTTTGTCCAAGATGCAATAAAATGACTGTTCATAAGGAGAAAAAATAAGCGGAAACGCTTATTTTGTTTATTATGCTTAATGTAAGAAAAAAAGTAATGGGTCTTTATGGAACTAATACATATTTCATTGAAGATGAAGATATGGCTGTATTAGTTGATCCTGCTGGCAAGACTGAAAAAATTATTGAGTTTTTAGGCAACCATAAATTAATCGCAATCATCTTGACACACGGGCACTTAGATCATATCAAAGCTGTTGATGATCTATATGATAAATATAAAGTACCTGTTTATATTAATTATGAAGATGAGCAATTAGCTCGTGATTGCAAGCAAGGACAGGTTTTTGGGCTTCCTTATTCACCAACTATTACTTGTCCTGTTAAATATTTAAAAGAAGGTTTATTAGAAATTGGCACTTTTAAATTTGAAGTAATCTTTACACCAGGTCATACTAAAGGATCTACTTGTTTTAAGATAGATAATTATCTATTTACTGGCGATACATTATTTAAAGAAAGTGTTGGTCGAACTGATTTAAAAGGGGGCTCTTCTAGTGAGCTTAAATCTTCTTTAAGAATATTAAAAGAATTAGATCCTTCTTTAATTGTCTGTCCAGGACATGATTCTATGTCTTTTTTACAATATGAAATAGATAATAATCCTTATCTAAGATATCTATAATTAATATTCATTATTCAAATAATTGATAATAGAATTTGCGGCAATTGCTCCATCGTTTGTGGCGGTGACAACTTGACGCAAATTTTTATTTATGACATCACCAGCAGCATATATGCCATCAATCTTTGTTTTCATATTTGTATCGGTGATGATATATCCTTTCTCATCTAAAATATCTAAATCAATAAAATCTGTATTTGGTCTAGCACCAATGTAAGGAAATATACCACTACAATTAATGATTTGTGTTTCTTTAGATTTCACATCAATTATTTCTAAACCAACCAATCTGTCATTATCGATAATTAATTCTTTTGGCAGATGATTAACAATTATTTCAATCTTTGGATTAGCTTTTACTTTTTCAACAATTGATTCATCTGCTCTAAAGACATTTCTTCTTATAATGATATATATTTTATTTACAATTGATGCTAAATATAGGGCTTCTTCTAAAGCGGAATTACCTCCACCAATTATAACTACATCTTTATTGCGATAGAAAAAGCCATCACATACAGCACAATAGGAAATACCTCTTCCTGTATATTCCTCGCTGTTTGGAATCTCAAGATGATTTTCTTTAGTTCCTGATGCAATTATTAGTGTCTTTGATTGGAATATTTGTCCATCATCAAGATATACTTTTTTGATTTTGTCAGCTTCTATTTTATTCACATTACCGATGATGATTTCATTATTGAATGCTTGGCTATGTTTATATAATTCGTCCGCTAATTGGCCTCCACCAACCTTAGTAAAACCAGGATAATTCTCAATTTCATAAGTTTTAGTTAATTTACCACCGATACTTTCATTTTCGATTATTAGAGCCTTTAAATTGCCTCTAGCGGCATAAATAGAAGCACTAAGTCCTGCAGGACCACCACCAATTATTATTACATCGTACATATTTTTTCTCCCTTTTAAATTATAGCATTTTTAATTCATCTCTACGAACCATTTGCCTCTATCATAATAAAGATGCCTTATCCGATTTCCTTCAAAAAGGCATGTATATCTTAAACCTGAACCACCAACTTTTAATGATGCTCTGGGACAGATTTCTTGAATTTTAATAATAGGTATTTTCCGATTCTCTTCCCATATTAAAAACAATGGTTTTATATTACCGGCCTGGTCATTTAAACATATTACATCAACATATTTTCTTTTCATTATCTTCCTTTCATATATGAAACAGGGTAAACTGTATGTTCATTCTTTGGATCAAAATGAGATAGTTCTCTATCTTCTAGTACTCTTAAGTTGCCAATAGAATAATGGCCAAATCTTCTTCTGATATTATCAATTGCGATATCTTTAGATTTTTCTTTTAATGAATATTCAATATTTCCATATAGATCAATATTACTTGTTTCTTTTATGTTTGACAATTTGCTTACAGCGACACCAACAGAACGATAGGGTATCTTAAAGTCCAGATGGTTTTCTTTAAACAGATCAAGAGCACTATAGTATATATCTGAAGAGAGATCACTGTTTTCTTTTAAGCTTTTCTGCATGGCTCTGCCTTCTAATTTTTTATTCCTTAGATATAAATGAACAGTCTTGTAATACAAATTGGCATCTTTAGTTCTTGAGGCAACAGAATCACTTAAGACTTTTAAGATAATTTTTAAGTCATCTAAATCATAAATATCTCTGATAGTTGTTGAAGAATTGCCAATACTTTTTATAGGATCACCACTATCATCATATTTCTTAACTGAACTTAAATCATAGCCATTGGCGAAATACCATAACGTTTCGCCATTTTTTCCAAGTATAGATTTTAAATAATTAGAACTGGCATGGGCAATATCACCAATTGTATATAATCCATAAGACTTTAATCGTTCATATGTTGACTTGCCAACACTTAACAGATTTTCAGCAGGGAGCCTCCCAATATCTTCCAATTTGCTTATGACAAAATAAGAATTTTCAGTTGCTAAATCACTTCCCAATTTTGCCCATATTTTATTATTTGAAACACCTATACTTAAAGTTAAGCCAATTTCTTCTCTGGCTCTTCTTAATAAATCTTCCACGATAAATTTGATAGAACCAAAATATTTGATACTTTCACTTATATCTAGCCAACATTCATCAGGACCGAAGGGTTCAACTTTATCTGTATATTGATAATATAAATCTTTTACCTGTTTTGAAAAATAGGCATAAGAATCATAATCTGGCTGTCTTATTATGAGGTCAGGGCACTTGTTTTTGGCTTCAAAGATAGCTTCGGCTGTTTTTACACCACATTTTTTAGCCAAAACATTTTTAGCCAAGATAATGCCATGCCTATTTTCTGGATCTCCAGCAATAGCCATAGGAACATTTCTAAATTCGGGATGATATAACATTTCTACAGATGCATAAAAACAGTTCAAATCACAATGCAAAATCACTTTGTTCATAACTTAATTATACTTGAAAAATATTCTAGTTCAATAATTTACTTGAAAAATTTTCTATTATTTTTTATCATATAATTATGAAATTTAAAGAGAACTTAAGATATCTAAGACGTTGCAATAATATGTCTCAAGATGACTTAGCTAAACTATTTGGCTACAAGTCTTTTACAACTGTTCAAAAGTGGGAAGATGGCACTGCCTTTCCAAAAGTAGAAAACTTAAATAAGCTGGCGCAGATATTTAATGTTGAATTAGATCATTTATTAAATCTAGATCTGACTACTTCAAAGACACCTATTCCTATTTTAGGAGAAGTAAAAGCTGGCTACGATATGTATGTCAATGAAGAAATATTAGGATATGAATATTTAAATAACAGTGAATATAAAGCTGGTGAATATTTCTATTTAAAAGTAAAAGGCGATTCAATGGTTAATGATCGCATCTGCGATGGTGATATTGTCTATGTCAAAAAACAGGATTATCTTTCTAATAATGAAATAGGGGTCTTCCTTATTGATAATGATGAAGTTACTATCAAGCATATTAATTTCAATAATGATGAAATTATTTTAAAAGCAGCTAATGATAATTATCCTGATAAACATTTTAAAGCAGATGAAATAAAGATTTTAGGGAAGGTATTACATAACAAGGTGATTTTTAAATGAAGATTAAATATCGTTTGATATATTTTTTTGTATCATTTTTATCTTATATAGCGCTTGCCTTATTTGAATTCTTTGTTTTAGATGATGTTTTAGATATGATTAGCACTAAATATATTGTTCATTTGATTATGATGATAATCTGTCTAATCATTATCAATCCAATAATTGTCTATTATATTATCTGTAAATTACCAATTAAACCTAAATTAAAAACCAAAAAGAAATTAGATGATTCATTAAACGAAAATAAATAATTTAAAGTCATTAAATGATAAAATTATAGATATGAAGATTGCGATTGGTGCTGGTGGCACTGGTGGACATATCTATCCAGCTTTAACATTAGCTGAAAGTTTAAAACAAAGGGGACATGAAGTAGTCTTTTTTGGTGCAAGCAAGAGAATGGAAAGCGAGATAATTCCAAAGACATCTTTTGAATTTGTACCATTAAATGTTGAAAGCACTCAAGGAAATATCTTTAATAAAATAATCAGTGTATTAACAATCATTAAATCATATTTTACATGTAAGAAACTATTGAAGGGATATGATCTGGTGATTGGTTTTGGCAATTATATTTCTATTCCTTTAATATTGGCTGGCAAAAAATTAAAACTAAAAACAGTAATTCATGAACAGAATTCTTTTGCGGGAAAAGCTAATCTATATCTAGATACAAAGGTAGATTTAGTCATTGGCTCTTTTCCTGATAATCTTAAACAGTTTAAAAACCCACATACATTAGTATTAGGTAATCCACAAAGTCAAAAAGCATATGATGCGCTTAAAGATGAAAATATCTTAAATGAACTTGGCTTAAGAAAAGATTTAAAGACAGTTGTAATATTCATGGGTTCTTTAGGATCTGAATCAATTAATAAGATTATGATTGATTATTTTAAGATGTTAGATGGATCATATCAGGTAATCTATGCAACCGGTAAGAATTATTACAAAGAAGATAAAGAGAAAATAAAAGAAACTGATTATCTAAAAATATTTGAAAAAGTTGATGGCATAAAAGTGATGAAGGCATCTAATTTATTGGTATCTAGAGCTGGCGCAACAACATTATCAGAAATAACATCTTTAGGTATGCCTTCAATTTTGATTCCTTCACCTTATGTTCCTAATAATCATCAATATCATAATGCGAAAGCTTTAGTAGATAAAAAAGCTGCGTTATTGATTGAAGAAAAAGATTTAACTGCCGAAAAACTATCAAAGACAATTAATAGTATAATTAATAATGATGTACTTTTAAAAGAATTAGGGGACAATGCTAAAGCGATGGCTAATCCTAATGTTATTGAAGATATAGTGAAAGAAATTGAATGTTTATGATTAAAGAATTTTTAAAAGAACATGGTGACTATCGAGATGATAGAAGCTTCAAAGATTTAACGACTATTAAAATGGGTGGTGAAATTGCCCATTATGTTGAGCCATATAATATTGATGATTTAAAACAAATAATTGGCTTTTTAAAACGCTATCATGTTCCATTTAAAACAATAGGGAATGGTTCTAATCTGATATGTGGTTCTAGCAGATATGAAGGTGTAGTAATATCATTAAAACATTTTGATAATTATGAATTTGATAATGATATATGCTATGTAGAAGCAGGAGTAATGGTGCCATATCTTGTGCAAGTAATGCTTAAAAATGGTTTGAAAGATTTAGAATTTGCCAGTGGTATTCCTGGTACTGTTGGTGGTTTGATTTATATGAATGCTGGCGCATATAAAAAAGAGATGTCAGATATTGTAAAAGAAGTTATTGTTTTAAAAGATGATGAAATAGTAAAAATGACTAATGAAGAATTGAAATTTAAATATCGTTATTCAATCTTTCAAGAACATCCTCGCTGGTTAATAATTGCTGCCTATTTAAAATTAGAGAAAGGAGATATGGAAGAAACAAAGGCCATCATTCTTGATCGTGCCAACAGAAGAAAACAATCTCAACCAATTGAAATGCCTAGCGCTGGTTCATGTTTTAGAAATCCAGAAAATGATTTCGCATGGAAATTAATTGATGGTATAGGCTATCGAGGTAAGAAAATTAACGATATTGAAGTATCGACTAAACATTCAAATTTTATTATTAATACCGCCAACGGAACAGGTGAAGATTATTTAAAACTTGCATTAGATATTCAAGAAAAAGTTTATAAGAAATATAATATTAAACTAATAATGGAAGTGGAGAAATTCAATTGTTAGACAATAATTCAAAAGAAATACTCGATGAGAATTATTTATTAAATAAAAGAAAAAATGCTCATCGAAAAAAGATATTCTATACTATTAGGAATATATCTTTTCTTATTGGTATTTCTTTAGCCTTTATTGTATTAATTATTTTATATTTTAATAGCAATTACGCGAATGTCTATCATATATCTATTGAAGGAAATGTTTATTTAAAAGAAGAATATATAAAAGAAATAAGCGGAATAAAAGAAAGTGATAAGTATTTATTAATAATGCCATCAATTGTTGAAAAAAGACTTATTGATTCTCCATATATTGAAGAAGCTAAAGTAGAAAAACTTGAAAATAATTTAATTAAAATAACAGTCAATGAATATAAACAGGTAGCTTATATCAATGAAGACTATAGTGCTAAATTATTATTAATTAATGGCAATAAAATTGATATTGATAGTGACAATTTATATTTAATAGAAAAACTTCCATTATTAGAAGGCTATACAAGTGAACAAATTACTGAAATCTTACGAGGCTTTAAACAGATTGATTATAAAGTCATTAACGAAATATCAGAAATACATCGTTATCCATTTTCTTTTGATGAGAATATGATGGAAGTTATCATGAAAGATGGAAATTTCTGCTTTCTTTCATGGACTGGCACAAAGATGTTAGAAAAGTATTACCAGATTGTTTCTGGCATTGACTCAGACTTAGGTAATGTCTGCATCTATCTAGATGAACTAACTAATTCAGGCTATATAAGCGCCTGTCCTTGGCAATAGATATAATAAAAAACCGCATTTGCGGTTTTATTTTTAAATGGTGGTTCCGGCCAGAGTTGAACTGGCGACACATGGATTTTCAGTCCATTGCTCTACCAACTGAGCTACAGAACCATTGGTTGCGAGGGAAGGATTTGAACCTACGACCTCCGGGTTATGAGCCCGACGAGCTACCAGACTGCTCTACCTCGCGATGTATAATGGCGGAGGAACTGGGATTCGAACCCAGGCGCCGGTTTCCCGACCTACCGGTTTTCAAGACCGGACCCTTCAGCCACTTGGGTATTCCTCCGTTGCAGATATTTATGGTGGACCCTCAGGGACTCGAACCCGGGACCGACCGGTTATGAGCCGGTTGCTCTGACCAACTGAGCTAAGGGTCCAAATTGGTAGCGAGGGTGGGACTCGAACCCACGACCTTTCGGGTATGAACCGAACGCTCTAGCCAACTAAGCTACCTCGCCATCTTTAAATAAAAAATGGTCGGGATGACAGGATTTGAACCTGCGACACCTTGATCCCAAATCAAGTACTCTACCAAGCTGAGCTACATCCCGTTTTAATCAAAATTGGCGCGCCCAGTAGGACTTGAACCCGCAACCTTTTGATCCGTAGTCAAACGCTCTATCCAGTTGAGCTATGGGCGCAATCATGGTGGGGATGGAGGGAGTTGAACCCTCACGGTATTGCTACCAAGGGATTTTAAGTCCCTCGCGTCTACCATTCCGCCACATCCCCATATTGGAGGTTCCTACCAGATTCGAACCGGTGATCACAGAGTTGCAGTCTATTGCCTTACCACTTGGCTAAGGAACCACATCATATCTGCGCCTTATAATAATACTAAAAAAACATTTAAAAAGCAATACAACTTTATAAAAAAATAAAAAATTATTATAAATAATAAAGATAAATTAAAAACAATCGAAAGTAGGATTAATTATGGCAACAAAATTAAGTAGAGAAGAACTTAGCGCTAAAATCAAAAAAATGCAAAAAGAAGAAGTTGAAAGCAAGTTAAAGGAAGTTAAAAAGAAAGCCAATCAATTAAACAAACAGTATGAAGAAACTGTTATTTTGAAAGATGAATTAATCCAAGCGCAAAATAAAAGAGTTGAAAAGCTTAATAATAGCCATAATAAAGATTTGAAGAACATTGCTACTGAAAAAGAAAATATCTTACAAGAAATCAAAGTTTTTGAAAATGATGTAAATAAGAATAATGAAGAAATAAAGACTAGAAAGAAAGAAGCAAAAGACAAGAAAGATAAGATAAAGAATAGAATTGTTCAAATAATGAACGAGATTATTAAAGAAGAAGATGAATCGTTCAACAATAAAACTAAAGAAGCAAATGAACAATTAGCTAATTTAAATAATTTAAATAAACAACACGAAGATTCTTTTAATGATACAAAAGCTAAATTGGAACAAGCATATGAAAATTTAAATAATGAAATAAAAGATAAGAATGAAACAAAAATTAAGATTAAAGATGAATTAGTCTTTAATTCTGAAAATGAAT
The DNA here is from genome assembly GCA_946415785.1 of uncultured Solobacterium sp. Taxonomy (GTDB): domain Bacteria; phylum Bacillota_I; class Bacilli_A; order Erysipelotrichales; family Erysipelotrichaceae; genus Colivicinus. Next base: position 875 of record CAMKTV010000038.1, on the reverse strand, counting down.
TAAATGATTTGAATAAACAAAAAGAAGAATTGATTAATCAAAACCAATTGCAATTAGATGAACTTAAGCAAAGTAATATTGATGCTATATTGGAATTAAATGCTAAAGAAGAAGCTGTTTTAAATGAAAAGAGAAATGAATTAAACAGTTTATATCAAAAATTAAATGAAGAAGAAGAAAGATTGATATTTGCTCAAGATGAATATGAAAAGATATCTTCACGTTTAGAAGACGAATATAATGAATTAGTTAATAAATATGATGCTCAAAGAAAGTCATTGATAAAAGAAAACAATTCATTAAAAAGGGAATTAGAAAATCGTAAAGAAGAATACAAGAAAGAATTGGTCCTTCAAAATGAAGACTATAATAATGCGCTTTTAGAATTGGATCAATTAGTAGAAGAATTTGGTGAAAAGGAAGCTATAACCAAAGCATCTTTAAAACGACTACTAAGTGAATCAGAAACAAACTACAATAATTCATTAACCGAATTAACTGAACATTTAAATCAAAAATATATTCAAAAAAAGGATGCCAATGAAAAAGAAATCGCTGATTTGCAATATCGCATTTCTTTAAAACAAAGAGAATTAGAACAACAGAATAGCTATTATAAAGAAAGATTAAATAACAGTGAAACTGAATATAAAAAGGCCAATGAACTTTTGATTAAGGAAGGTGAAGAATTAGAAGCTAAAACTTTTGCATTGGAAAATGAATATAAAGTAAAAATTAATGAATTAAATGAATCCATTAATGAAATCAAGAAAAACCATCAAACACAAATTGAAGAAAAAGAAAACGAATTAAAAGAAAGGATTAAACAATTAAAAGATACTAAAGCTTTAGAGTTAGAAAAAATCTTAAAAGAA
>CAMKTV010000037.1 GCA_946415785.1 uncultured Solobacterium sp. | reverse complement strand
TTCACTTATTAGTGTAAACAATTATTTGATGATATCGGCTTTTTAAAGTTTCTCAAGATGTGGTGGTTCTATATTTTTTGTTTTCTTGGTTATAGCGATTGAAAAGAGAAACGGAGACTGTATAATTAAAGATAGTGTGATATTCAAAAGATTTGATATAAGCAGTGTCGATGAAATCTATGAGTATCTTAAGGGATTTCCTTACTTCAGTAGCGATTTTTCTATAGGATACCTGTTCATGTGGCAGATAGAGCTGAACATCCATTATGCTATAAGCAAAGATACATTAGTGTTGCGTTTTGATTTAGATGATCAAGCCACTTTTTCTTATCCATATGGTGAACATCAAAAGGAAGTGCTTGATGAGCTAATAGAATATGTCAAAGAAAACAAGATGCCTTTAAGATTTTATGGAGTAAATGAGGAACAATTGTCTACCTTCAATAACTGCTCTTTCTTTCAAGATGTAAATATGTCATATGATGAGCGTTGGAGTGACTATGTCTATGATTTTAAAGATGTTCTTACTTTTTCTGGAAAGAAATACAGTGGTCAACGAAATCACATAAACAAATTCCGTTCTCTTTATGGAGAAGCTAGAGTTTGTGATATCGATGATATAGATGTCGAAAAGGTGCTGGCAATGTTGAGGGAATATCAACTTGAACACCCTAATCCCAACGCATTGGAAAAAGAAGAATATGCTCTTTCCGTTAAAATCATAAATGATTATAAGAAACTAAAACAATGCGGCATTGTTTTGCTTAATGATGGAGAAGAAGTCATTGGCGTGGCGGTAGGAGAGATATTGCATGATACTCTATATATTCATGTGGAAAAAGCTCTCAAGTCTTATAGAGGCATCTATCCAACTCTTTATCAGTCATTTGTACGCCATGTGAATGAAAAATATGGACCTTTGTCATACATAAATAGGGAAGATGATTCTGGTGATGAAGGGCTAAGAATATCTAAAAATCAATATCAACCGATAGCTAGAATCCATAAATACGTCATCCATATTAACTCTCCAATAAAAAGAGTTGACTGGCATATTTTAAAAGGAGATAAGGTTTATCTTACTCGTTTCATGAATAAAGATATTCCAACATATCACGCACTCAATATCGATAATGAAAACAATAAGTACTGGGGATATGATTATACAAATGATCTAAGTATAACTGAATTCAATGACCATGTCTTTTATGACAACGCCATTGCCGATATGGCTATTGGTTCTTCCATCAACTTTGCGGTAAGAGAAAAAGGAAAGGAAGAGATGATTGGTGAAGTCATACTTTGGAATTTTACATATGATGGAGATACCGAACTTGGCTGTCGCATCATGAAAGAATATCAAGGCAGAGGCTATGGCAAGGAAGCCTTTTTACTGGCTTATAGATATGCCAAAGAAGAACTAGGCCTTTGTGTCTATGCGAGATGTTACAAAGAAAACAAACCATCAAAAGAGATGATAGAATCATCAGGCATGATCCTAGATAGGGAAGATGATAGTTTCTATTACTTTAAGTGATACTTTAAAATCTATTAAACAAATATTTCAATAACAAGCTAAGACTTCAACAAAAAGGAATTTAAGGACGCAAAACAAATACTTGATTGGGATATCCAAATTCTTCTATCATTTTGCCTTCTTGAAATCCGAATTTTTTATACAAAGCCCTTGGGGCAATCCCCTTATCATCATTTTCACGAAATGTTGATACTGTAATATCCTTGCTTCTATCTAATTCGTCCAGTGCCTTTCTTAGAAGCATTGAAGCCAACCCTTGCTGTCGATATTCAGGATCTACAGCAAGACAGCAAATCATATTTTTCTTGCGTGAAAACAGAAGCACCCCTACAACCGTACTCTCGTCTTTAACACATATTGCTTGTTGCTTATTCATAAACTTCAACACTGTATGCTTATGTTCATCTATAAGTTCTTCTGTTTCTAATCCGGGGAAATTCCAACTGACCTTTCGTACAAGTTGCATCCACGAATCAATACAAGAACTTTCTCCAAATATAGCTTTCATCTCTTTCGCCGCGCCAAACTCCGTTTTATCTCAATATTGAAATTATAACAAACATAAATATAAGAAACGGCATGAAAAAAAGTTCAATTTAAGGGCGTTATATTAAAGTTATAGAATAAAAGACAACTGCGATATGATTATAGGTATGTAATATAATTTATTTAGATATGTAATAATAAATAGCTTAACATCAATAGCATTACATAACGTTATTACTGGTTAATAAAAAAGGAAGATAAATGATAAAACAAGATTCGAAGTTATCAGATAAAGATATTGATAAATTCACAAAGCAGTTTTCTAAGCGCTACATATTTAAGAAAAAAATAAATGCGCTTCTATGTTTTTTCATCTCTCTTTGCGGAATATCTGCAGTATTATATTCTAGATTTATTTTTAAAAATCCTTTATTAGACAGATTACGCTATATGACTTTCTGGGGTACAATCTTCACATCAATTGTTTCACTTGTGTTTGGAATTATATGCATTAACGAAGCAATAAAAGAGATTGAAGTAACCAATAAAACTGCATATTTCTTTAGACTATCTTCTGCAGCAACAGAACTAATTATATTTGTTGTAGTAATGTTTGGCTTAACATCCCTAGTACCAGATCAGCCAGATATAAGCTCATATCCAGGAGTTATGATGCATCTTGTGATTCCAATTTCAACAGTTTTGAGTTTTATTTTAAATGATGCTCCAATCGGAAAACCGAAGCCGCAAGAACCTTTTAAAGGGCTCTTAATAATTATTTTATATGCTGCAGTAATGATGGCGTTTTTTGGATTAGGAATTCTTCCTAGTGAAAAAGCCCCATATTCGTTTTTAGATTTTGAAAATACATCTCTATTTTTTAAATTCGCATGTTTGGCAGGAATCTTTGCGGTGGGATATGCTGTATCTTGGTTGTTGATGAGACTTAATATGAAACTGTCGTGGATTTGGTTTTACGATATAAAAAGGCTAAAAAAGAAAGGATAAATAATGTTTACCTGGAGACATTTTTTATGGCTAGCGATATGCTCTGGCCTAATCTTGGCGTTAACACACTCTTATAATAAGAAACGTCCTAGTCTAGATCGTGTTCTTACTACTGCTATAATTGTCGTGGCATTTTCAGAGGCCGCAAAAATGACTAGCGTAATACAATTAGTACCATCAAAAAATGCTGAACTTTTATTGCCGTATCTTTCACTTAATCATCTTCCTTTGCATTTTTGTTCGATACAGATAATATTAATTATTGCCGCAAAATTTGTGAAAAACGAAAAGCGACGTGAAAAGCTGCTGGCTTTTATGGCACCAACCTGTGTACTTGGTGGGACTGCAGCACTAATACTACCTTCGATTTTTTCTACTACGATATCAGTTGAACAAGCTTTCACAAGCTTAGTTTCTTATCAATTCTTTATCTTCCATACAATGATTATTTCGCTTGGGCTAATCATAATTAAATCGGATACTGTTGAATGGAGTATGAAGCATTTTAAAAACACACTTTTGATTGTGTATTTATTTGGAGTCATATCGATTTATCTAAACTCAATATTTGCCAGCCCAACATATGTAGATGGAAAACTTGTAAGTGTTGATTTCTGGACAAATTTCTTCTTTACATATCAAAATCCTGTTGGTATTAAAATAACCCAAATATGGCAATGGTATTTGTATTTATTAATATTAGCGTTACTAGCAGCATTGTTGTTATATCTATTTCATTTGCCACTTATTAAAAAGAAAAATAAGACAAAATTTTCATAAATTTTGATTCCTATAAATATAAAAAAATTTATCAATGAGTTAATCTCATATTTTTTAGAAATAAAAGAAGTATAATATCAATGTTGTGGTTGTAAAAGGAGTAACATAAATGGACTATAATTTTTTTGATTACAAACATAATATTGCTTATAACGGAGAAGATTTTTTTGGGACCTTGCATATAGGGTACATTATTACTAGCATAGTTGTTATTATCTTGCTTACTAATTATCTAAGAAAAAAAGACAAAAGAATTATTGATAAGATTTTGCTTTATTCTGCTATTTTTTTGACGATTGAAGAAATCGCTAAGATAAGTTGGGAATCATATTGGGATATTAATACTGGGCGTGGATTTAATGTTGGTGGTATTTTGCCTCTTGAGACATGTTCTATTTTTATGTATTGTCTTTGGACTGCCGTGCTTAGAAAGGGCAGGGTAAGAAATAATGCTTTGACTTGGATGTCTTCAATAGGTATCGTTGGAGGATTAAGCTACATTGTATTCACAAACGCACTTAAATGGTATCCGTTTTTTACCTATGGAGCTTTTCATTCTATGATCTTCCACTTCATGATGGCTTTTATAGGAGTTTTGATTGTTTGGTCAGGTTATTGTCGTTTTGAAAACTATGATATTTTTTATGGTTTTATTCCTCAACTAATGATGGCATCAGTTGTCGTGCCGCTGGATTATATATTTAATTGGGACTATATGCTGCTGCATTATGCAGGAGGTGTACCAATAATTGAAACACTAGGTAAAACGCTAGCAGTTAAAGGCATGCCGTTTGTAACTACGTTATTGATGCTGGTTGTTTATTTTATATCAGGAAGCATAATTACATTGTTGAATATTCGTATTCAAAAGAAACTAATTACTTATTAGAAATAGATAATATTACGTTAAGTCTCCATATCATCGCTAATATAAAGCGAATTTTATTTAATAAATTTGAATTTATAAATTAAGGACTGCTTCAATACAAAGCTGGAGGGCATATTCTGCAGAATCTTCGCCCCAATCCCGTTCATCATAGTGTTCGGCATCTGCAAGGGTGTCGGCTGTAAACAGTAATTCACCCCAGATTGCATTTCTCATTTGTGCGCAAGCCGCCAATGCAGAACACTCCATTTCCACTACTGCACAGCCTTCACTTTTTCGGTATTCAACTTTTTCCTTTGTTTCTCGGAAGAAACCATCTGTCGACCATGTGGTAACTTCTTCATAATGCAAATGATGTTCTCTCAGTGTTTTCTCAATGGCAGAACGTGCCGTTTTCGATATCTCAACAAATCGCGAAGGTGGAAGGTAATGGTAGGAAGTTCCTTCATCTCTAAGCGCTTTGCTTGGAATCAGAAATACGTTTTCATCCATTGACATCAACACGCCGCATGAACCACAACTTATAATCTCCCGTACGCCATAAGCAATCAACCAGTCCAATATTTGTGTTGCAGCAGATGCACCTACAGGCGCTTGTACAAGACAGATTTCCAGATCGTTTACATTAAGAATGTATACAGGGTATCTCTTCGTTGCTGAAATAAAATAAGATACAATTCTCGCTTGATGCTCTGCAGCATATCGATTTACGTCCTCACGGAGAAAGGCAAATACTGCTTTCTTAGGAAGAATCATCTGTATATGCTCGTGGTCTGGCATAATTACGGCCTTTGGATCGTTATCATATTCCAGAATAGGGATGTTGTTTTTTATGATTCCCATAATCGTTCTCCTCCACAAATTCCGATTTATCTTTCTAATTCAATTATATAAAACAAAAACTCTCTTTCGAGAGTAATGTTTAAGTGGTGCCGACTACAGGAATTGAACCCGTAACCTACTGATTACAAATCAGTTGCTCTACCAATTGAGCTAAGTCGGCTAAATAAATGGTGGAGGCTACAGGACTCGAACCTGTGACCCTCTGCTTGTAAGGCAGATGCTCTCCCAACTGAGCTAAGCCTCCATCGTGCTTATTAAGTATAGCATATAATTTAGATGATATGCAAATACTTTTTATTAAAAAATTTATTTAAAAAGATTAATAAATGAAGCTAAAATATCAGCACCAGAAATGAAAGTTGCAATTGAAGAAAAGATATTCGCAAAGATGACAATTAATAAGATTCTTGTTACTCTATTTTTCCAGAAGCCTTTTATATTTGAAGTATCAATAGCAATATCTTCAAAGTCTTTAACTTTTGGTTTTCTAACGACAGCTTCCACAATGCCCGCAAACCATCCTGCTGCTAATAAAGGATTTAAAGAAGTTATTGGTGCCATGATAAAAGCCGTTAAGATACTTAATGGATGACCAAGGGCGATCAGCGTTCCAATAGCACTTAAACTGCCATTCCATAATATCCATGTTTTAATCTGATCAAAACCAACTTCTCTATTAGTGAAAAGCGTATAAACAATCATAAAGATGATAAAGGCAGGGATTAGCCACTTTAATAATGAACCGATACTCTTTTTCTTGGTGATATCTTCTAGTTCTTTTAAATCAACATCATTATCAAGATTATTGATTATTCCTTTTGCGTGTCCTGCACCAATAATTGCGACTATTGTATTACCAGGAGCTTCTTTAATCTTTTTTGACAGGTAGGCATCTCTTTCATCAACCAAGATTTTTTTCATGATTGGGAATTTCTTGCCAACTTCATTTAAAGCACTCTCTAAAGCATCTCCTTGTTTTAAAGTGCTGAGATCTTCTTCAGATATTTCTTCATTATCAAAAATAGTTGAAATAATTGTAACTAATAGTTTGAACTTTTCTCCAAAACCTAATTTATTCCATATTCTTGAAAAAGTAGTCTTGATAGGTCTATCAGCCAATACTAAAGGAAGATTTAAATCTTTAGCCTGTTTAATTCCTTCTAACATTTCTCCACCACTTTGGGTATCTAAAGATTTAGCCATTCTTCTTTGAAAAGAAGAAAGAATAATATTAACTAATAAAAAGCCAACTTTTTTATCTTTGATTATCTTGACGATATTTTGTTCACGATATGAAGTCTCATCTTCCATTTTTTTGTAGCGATCTTCATCAAGTTCGATACAGATACTGTCAGGCTTAACTTCATCGACACAGTTTCTTACATCCTCAACAGAGTTTTTAGAAACATGGGCTGTTTTTACTAAATAGATAGTTTTGTCTTTGTAAGTTACTTTTTCAATATTTTCGTTCATGAATCTATTCTACCTTAATAATTAAAAATAATCATTATATGGTATAATAGTGAGGTTAAAAAGGAGGTTATAATGCCTGATTATAATATCAATTTAACTATACAAAACATTTGGTATGTCTTTAGGATTGTATTGGATATTGGCATTACTTGGTTCATCCTTTATTATGCGATTAAATTTGTAAGAAACAATAGCCGAACAATACAGATATTCAAAGGCATTATCGCTGTTCTAATTTTTAATGGTATAGCACGTTTATTAGGCCTATCAACTGTGCAATATTTTTCTGATATGCTTATCAGCTGGGGTTTCTTGGCTATTATCATTATCTTTCAGCCAGAAATCAGAAACGTCTTAGAAAGAATAGGCAAAACTAATGCTTTCTCAAAGATTACAACATTATTAGCTAATGAAAAAGAAGACTTAGTTGTTCAGATATATGAAGCAGTTATTTCTTTAGCGAAAGAAAAAGTTGGCGCTCTTATTACAATCGAACAATCTTCTTCTTTACAAGATTATATTAAAACTGGTGTAAGTTTAAATGCTGTTGTAAGTAAACAATTGATATCATCTATCTTTATGACAACAACACCGTTACATGATGGAGCTGTCATTATTCAAGGTGACAAGATTGCTTGTGCCAGTGCTTATTTTCCACCTACATCAGTAAATCTATCTAGCAGATATGGCGCAAGACATAGAGCTGGTTTGGGTATTTCTGAAGTAAGTGATGCTTTGACAATTATCGTTTCAGAAGAAACAAGTCAAATATCAATTGCGGAAAATGGTCGTATCTTTACTGTTAATGAAGAACAATTAAGAGATTATTTAAGAAAAGTAATCTGTAATGATGAAATAGAAATCAATAAGACTTCTAGTAATCGCAACAGTTTAAAAATTGATGATGATCCAGAAATGCTTATTAAGAATTCAGATATGAAGAATCCTTTTAATAATCGCATTAAACAGGAACAGAAAACCGAAACTAAGCAAGAAGATGAAAAATATGTCGTAGAATCAATTACTGATAATACAGAAAAGGAGGATGAACATGGCCAAGAACAATAAAGTCAATAATCCTCAAGAAAAATTAAATGCAGCTAAAAGAATTGCTGATAGAGCAAGGAACAATACTTTCTTTGATAATTTTGAAGGTTTTATTGTAAGAAGCTTCCGTTGGATTTCTTCTTTCATTGATAAGATTTTCTTCACTAAATCATACGCTGTTGTCTTTGCGTTATTATTAGCGGGTCTATTATATTTTGTCGTTAATTTTAATGATAATTCTTCTTCAATGTTATCTAGTTCAAAGACTTTAACAAATGTTAATGTTACTGCTAGATATAATTCTGAATCATTTGAAGCAAGTGGTATTCCTAGTAGCTGTGAAATAACATTTACTGGTGATGCTGCAAATGTAAATAACGCTGCAAGTAAAAGTGGCTATTGTTTAATTGATTTAGATGGCTATACTGAAGGAAGTCATACAGTTAATTTAGTTGCCACAGGTTATGGCGATAACGTCAATATCATCACTAGTCCTTCACAAGTTCAAGTTACTTTAAAAAGAAAGACAACTGCTCAATTTGATTTATCATATGATTTTATTAATCAAAATTCTTTAGATCCTAAATTTATTTTAGGTACACCTGAATTTTCTACTGGTTCATCTAAAGTAAACATTAGAGCTTCACAAGATACACTAAATTCTATTGCCTTAGTAAAAGCTTTGATTGATGTATCTAATCAAAGCAGTGACTTTGAAGTTGAAGCGCCACTTGTTGCCTACAACAGTTTAGGGCAAATGGTTGATGCAGAAATTGTGCCTTCATCAGTAAACGTTAAGGTATCAATTACTTCACCTCACAAGACTGTTCCAATCAAATTAAATATTTCTGGTGAAGCACCAGTTGGCTTAGCATTAGATATGGTCAGCATGGATCATCAGACAACAGAAATATATGCTGCTGAAGATGTATTAGCTGAAGTGAATGAAGTCTATGTCAATTTAGATTTATCAACTGTAAGTTCTGATACAGAAATTATTCAGGCTGTTGTTTTACCAAGTGGTGTAAGTGCTAGTGAAATCACAATGGTTAATCTAAAAGTTAGTTTAGCTAGTGCTAGTACAAGAACAATTGATAATGTTGAAATTAATGCGATTAATAATGTTAACAATTATGGTATAAGTTATGCTGATACATTAAGAGTTTCTTTGGTTATTACTGGTAGCCAAAATAACATATATTCATTGAATGCGAATGATTTCTATGCTTATATTGATTTTGCAGGACTAGAGCTAGGAACATATGATTTACCAGTCAAGGTAGAAAATAGATCTGATGCTTATGTCGTAATTGAAGTAGAACCAAAGAGTCTAAATATAACTTTAGTAAGTGGGGATTAATTTTATGGGAAAATATTTTGGCACAGACGGTATAAGAGGCGAAGCTAATGTTGGCTTAACAAGCGAGATTGCTTATCGTGTTGGCCGTTTTATTGGCGATTATTACAAGAAGAACGGTAAAGGCAAAATTCTTATTGGTAAAGATACAAGATTATCATCTTCAATGTTTGAATCTCTATTAGCAGCTGGTATTTCTGGCTCTGGTTCAGATGCTTATGAATTGGGGTATGTTTCTACGCCTTGTCTTGCCTATGTCACAATGGTAGATGAATTTGACTGTGGTGTTATGATTTCAGCATCACATAATCCATATACTGATAATGGCATCAAGATTTTTGGCAACAAAGGTATTAAAGCCAATGATGAATTTGAATTATTAATTGAAGCATATATTGATAATCCAACAGGTATTGAATATGCTAAACAGGATGATATTGGTAAAGTCATTGAATATAAAGAAGGCCTTGTTAAATATGAGGAATGGCTAAAAGAATTATATCCAGCTAATCTGAATAAATTCTCTATTTTAGTAGATTGTGCAAATGGTTCAAATAGCTTTATCGCCAAGAAGGTATTAGAAGATTTAGGCTGCAACGTTAAGATTATTAATGATGAACCAACAGGCATCAATATCAACTTACATTGTGGTTCAACTCATTTAGAGATGTTGAAAGAAGAAGTTGTCAAAGGTGCTTATGATTTTGGTATTGCTTTTGATGGTGATGCAGATAGAGTCTTAGCTGTAAATAATAAAGGTGAAGAAAGAAATGGTGATTATATCATGTATATTCTTTCTAAATATTTAAAAGCTAATGAATTGATGAATAAAGATACCTTAGTTGTGACTGGCTATTCTAATGTTGGTTTACATAAAGCATTAAAAGAAAAAGGAATGAGAGCTGAAGTAGTTGATAATGGAGACAAATATGTTCTTGAATCAATGCTTAAGAATGATTTCTCATTAGGTGGTGAACAATCTGGACATATCATCATCAAGAAAGACTGCAACTTCGGTGATGGTTTAAAAACAGCTCTATGTCTATTAAATGCTTTATTATATTTTGATTGTTCATTAGATGATGCAAGCAAAGAATTAAACATCTATCCTCAATTACAAGTCAATCAAAAAGTAAAAGATAAAAAAGCGACAATGGCTGATCCTGAGATATTAGCTAAAGTCGAAGAAATAAGAAATAAATTAGATGGCAATGGACAAATTCTAGTCCGTGCTTCAGGAACAGAGAATCTTGTAAGAGTCATGGTTGAAGCGCAAAGCGATGATTTATGTAAAGAATATGTCTATCAGATAATCGATATGATTAAAGACAAAGGACTTGCGATATAAGACTGGTTAATAACCAGTTTTTATTAAATAAGATATAATTAATCTATGAGCTTTTTAAATATCGATGGATTAGATATTTACTATGAGAAAAAAGGAAAACAGGGCAGAGATGTCATTCTTTTACATGGCTGGGGACAGAATACCACAATGATGTCTTTTATCGCTGATTTTTTAAAAGAACACTTTGTTGTCTATAATTTAGACTTACCTGGTTTTGGACAAAGTAATGAGCCTCAAACAGTTTGGGGTGTTGATGAATATAAAGATTTCTTAAGAAAATTCATTGAAAAGAAAAAGATTGAAAATCCAATTCTTATTGGGCATTCTTTTGGCTGTAGAATTGCACTTAAATACGCTTATGAATATCCAGTATATAAATTAGCTCTAACAGGGGCAGC
>CAMKTV010000036.1 GCA_946415785.1 uncultured Solobacterium sp. | reverse complement strand
AAATTCAACAAAAAAGTTTTATATTTTTATGTATTTGGCAATTAGATAGCTTATTTCCGCTAATAATATGCCGGCAATTATATCAACGAATAAATGTTGTTTTATTGTGAGTACGCTTATAAATACTAAGATTGCCGAAATAAAAGATATCCATTTATACCACGTTGGAATTTGCTTATTTTTAGCCACAACAATAAAACTCAACCAACTCGCATAACAGTGTATTGAAGGAAGTAGGTTATTTGGTTCATCAAGAAAATATTGTATTTTTACGATATTAGAAAATAAATCATTTTGAGTTATTTCTGGACGAACCATGGTTGTTGGAAAGGCAATAAAAATAATAAAGGCAATGATTTCACCTATATAATGTGCTTTTATAAAACGATAATTATTTTCTTTTCCATCTCTTACACCTAAATAATAATTAATAATCCAAGTGATAGCACAACCCCAATAGAAAATAACTGTCCAAGGTATAAATGGTATTTTATCTTCAAATAAAACTGGTAAAGAATAATGATAATTGTCTCTCACTAAAAATCTTGCACCATAGTAAGCCAAATAGTTAATAGGTAGCACCAGTAATAATAAACACAATTCTTTTTTTGATAACGCTTTAATAATCTTCATCATAAAGAACTCCTTAATGCTTGGCACCAAATCTTTCCATCAATCTTTTCATCGCTTCATCTTCATCGATTACTTCATCTTTTTTCTTATATTCATTATTTCTGGCTTTTTTACGACTCTTAAATTCATTTCTTTGTTGGTCTCTTCTTGTTAAATCGCTACTAGATAAAAGTGATAGTTGAACTCTGCCTTTAACTTCATCAACTTCAACGACATATACTTTAACGATATCACCAACACTAACGATTTCACTTGGGTGATTAACTCTATTCATTGACATCTTAGATACATGAACTAGTCCATCTTCATGAAGCCCGATATCCACAAAGGCACCAAAGTCCACCACATTTCTTACTGTTCCCATAAGTTCATCATTAACTTTTAAATCTTTTAATTCTAAGACGTTGCTCTTTAATATTGCACCATCAAAATTATCACGATAATCTCTTAAAGGCATCCTTATTGAATCCTTGATGTCATTTAATGTGTATTCATCAATCTTTAATTCAGCTATCTTTTCATCATTAAAGACAATGTCTTTGTTTCCTAATTCTTTGATACCTGAAACTTCCATTATTTTTCTAGCTAAGTCATAAGATTCAGGGTGAATATTAGTTTTATCTAATGCTTCATTTCCATCGACAATTCTTAAGAAACCAGCACATTGTTCAAAAGCCTTTTCACCAAGTTTTTTAACTTTCAATAAATCTTGTCTATTTAAAAACTTGCCATTAGATTCACGATAATTAACTATTTCTTTGGCTATTGCTTTATTTAAACCTGAAATATGTTCTAGTAAAGCACTCGATGCTGTATTTAAATCAGCACCAACTCTATTTACTACTTTCATTATTGCTTCATCTAATCTTTCATTTAAATCCTTTTCAGGTAAATCATGTTGATATTGACCAACGCCAATTGATTTAGGATCGATTTTAATTAATTCTGCTAATGGATCTAATAATCTTCTCGCAATTGATACAGCCGATCTTTCTTCTACTGCTAAATCAGGGAATTCTTTACGTGCATCTTCTTGAGCTGACCATACTGATGCTCCTGCTTCTGATACAATCGCATATGCTACATCAAGATTGTTTTCTTTAATTAATTCAGCTACAAGTTTTTCTGATTCTCTACTTGCGGTACCATTACCAATAGCGATTATCTTTACATTAAATTCTTTTATTAGTTTTAAAAGAATTATTTTTGAATCGCCAATATCACCTTCTTTTCTAAAAGGATAAATCTTTTTCACTGTGAGCATTTTCCCAGTTTCATCAACTACTGCTAATTTACAACCGTTATAATATCCAGGGTCAAAGCCAAGTACAATTCTTCCTTTTAATGGCGCTTGTGATAATAATTTCTCAACATTTAAAGAGAATATTTCAATTGAGCTTTTATGTGCTCTATTTGATAAATCAGATCTTATTTCATTTTCAATTGAAGGTAATAATAATCGATCAATGCCATCATCAATCGCTTCAATTATTACATCTTCTACATAAGAGTTTTGTCCTTTTAGATAATGAATATGTGCTTCTTCTTTAATCGCTTGATTATTGTAGTCAAAAGAAACTGTAATAATCTTTTCTTTTTCGCTACGATTTATTGCCATGATTCTGTGGTCGGCAATTGTATTAACTTTTTCGGAATAATCATAATACATCTCATAGACTTTCTTTTCATCAACAGCATCTTTTTTAATCTTTGTATTGATAGTTCCTGATTCCACAATTAAGTCTTTAAAAGACCATCTTAATTTCGCATCATCAGAAACTACTTCAGCGATAATATCTTGTGCACCTTTAATGGCATCTTTTTCACTTTTCACTTCTTCATTTATATATTTACTAGCTTCTTTTAATAAATCACCTTTTAGAGGTAATGATAATAAATAATCAGCTAAAGGTTGTAAGCCGTTTTTAATCGCAATAGCTGCTCTTGTTTTCTTTTTTTGTTTATAAGGTTTATATAAATCTTCTACTTCTGATAATTTCTTACAAGCTTCGATTTCTGCTTTTAATTCATCAGTTAGTTTCCCTTGTGTTTCAATTAGATTTATAACAGCTTCTTTTCTTTCTTTTAAATTAACTTCATAGTTATATTGTTTTTCAATTGTCAGAATTTGTTCTTCATCAAGACCGCCTGTTGCTTCTTTACGATATCTAGCAATAAAAGGAACGGTGTCCTTTTCTTCTAACATCTTTAATACAGCTTCTACTTGACTTGTCTTAATTTCTAATACTGTGCTTAATTTTTTTATAATTTCGATATTCATAATATTCTCCATTCCTATTCATTATATTAAAAACTTTTAAAAATAATATTCTTGACATTTGCTTTAAATAAGCTAGTGGCAATTAGTGCCTTTGTATTTGATATAATAAAAAAGTTAAGGAGAAAAGCGTATGTCAGAGAAAATTATTAACGAAGACGAAAACAACCGTAATTTTATATACAACTTCATAAAAGAAGATATCGCACCTGGTGGCCAATATGAAGGCATGGAAGTTCATACTCGTTTCCCACCAGAACCAAATGGCTATTTACATATTGGTCATTGTAAAGCTTTATGTATTGATTTTGGGATGGCTGAAAAATTTGGCGGCATTTGTAATCTAAGAATGGATGACACAAATCCTGCTAAAGAAGATAACGAATATGTCGAAGCTATCCAAGAAGATATTCATTGGCTAGGTTTTGATTGGGGTGATCGTCTTTATTATGGCTCTGATTATTTTGATAAAGATTATGAGTTCGCCATTGAACTAATCAAAAAAGGTTTAGCTTATGTATGTGAATTAACTCCTGAGGAATTCAAAGCAAATAGAGGCGACACAACTCATCCTGCCGTTTCTCCATATAGAGATCGACCAATTGAAGAAAATCTTCGTTTATTTGAAAAGATGAAAAATGGCGAAGTTCCTGAAGGCAAGATGACATTAAGAGCGAAGATTGATTTAGCTAGTGGCAATTTCAATATGAGAGATCCTGTTATCTATCGTATTAGATATATCAATCATCATCGCCAAGGTACTAAATGGTGCATCTTCCCAATGTATGATTTTGCCCATCCTTTACAAGATGCTCTAGAAGGAATTACGCACTCACTATGTTCACTTGAATATGAGGAACATCGTCCTTTATATAATTGGTTTGTAGATAATGTTTCTATTCCTTATCACAAGCCTCGTCAAATAGAATTCGCTCGTTTAGGAATCGACCACACTGTCATGTCTAAAAGAAAACTACGTCAATTAGTTGAAGAAGGATATGTATCAGGTTGGGATGATCCACGTATGCCTACACTTTGTGGCTTAAGAAGAAGAGGCTATACTGCAAAATCAATTCGTAATTTCTGCGATGAAGTTGGTGTCGCAAAAAACACTAACACAATTGAATTCGCTCAACTTGAAAGATGTTTGCGTGATGATTTAAATGCTAAGGCTCAAAGAACAATGGCTGTCTTGCATCCATTAAAGCTCACTATCACAAATTATCCAGAAGATAAGAGTGAAACACTAATCGTTGAAAATAACCCTGTAGACCCAAGCCAAGGCAATCATGAGATTACTTTCAGCAAGAATCTTTGGATTGAAGAAGACGACTTCTTGGAAGAACCTATTCCAAAATATAAACGTCTTTATCCTGGTAATGAAGTTCGTCTAAAAGGCGCATATTTAGTTACTTGCACAGGTTGTGTTAAAGATGAAAACGGTAAAGTCATTGAAGTACTTTGTCAATACGATCCAGAATCTAAAGGCGGTAACCCAGCAGATGGTAGAAAAGTTAAAGGCGCTACTCTTCATTGGGTTGATGCACATAATTGTTTAGATGCTGAAGTACGTCTATATGACAATCTTTTCTCTGATCCTAATCCTGATGGACCTGATAAGAATTTCTTAGATGCACTAAATCCTAATAGCTTACAAATTTTAAATAATTGTAAAGTTGAAAAATCAATGTATGATGTTGCAGCCGAATTTGAGAATAAAGAAAACCGCACTGGCATAAATGCTCCAACGTTCCAATTTATGCGTGTCGGCTTCTTCTGTTTAGATAATTTAGATTGTACAAAAGATCACTTAGTATTTAACAGAAGTGTATCTTTAAAAGATAGCTTTAATAAATAATTATAATTAAACGCAATTAATAATAATTTATGATTATTACTATAATTGCGTTTTTAAATACGCAAATAAGAATTTATTGATATCACCATCCATGACTTTAGTGATATTGCCATCTTCTTCATTGGTACGATGATCCTTTACTAAAGTATATGGACAAAATACATAAGATCTAATTTGTGAACCCCATTCTATTTTCTTTTGTTCACCCTTTAAAAGTCGCTTTTCATTTTCTCGTTCTTCAATAGCTTTTTGATATAGTTTTGATTTTAAAACTGCTAAACATTTTTCTCTATTTAATATTTGGCTTCTTTCACTCTGTGAGAAAGCAACAATGCCTGTAGGAATATGTCTCATTCTAACAGCACTATCTGTCTTATTGATATGTTGACCACCAGCACCAGATGAGCGCATTGTCTCTATATCTAAATCTTTTTCTTCAATCTTGATATCAATTTCATCATTTATTTCCGGTGTAACTTCAACTGATGCAAACGATGTATGTCTTCTAGCATTGGCATCAAATGGTGAAATACGCACTAGTCTATGAACTCCTGTTTCCCCTTTTAAATAGCCATAGGCTAAATCGCCTTTAATTAAAACTGAACACGATTTTAAGCCTGCTTCATCGCCTTCTTGATAATCAATGACTTCAAAACCATAACCATTTTTCTGAGCATATCTTTGATACATTCTAAAAAGCATATCTGCCCAGTCTTGTGATTCAGTTCCTCCAGCTCCAGGATGTATTTCTAATATCGCATTGGCGTGATCGTAATCATTTGAAAGTAAAACTTTCATTTCAAAATCTTCAAATGATTTTATCGTCTCAACATATTCATCATTAACTAATTCTAATAATTCCAGATCGGGATTTTTTTGAAGTGCTTCAACTTCTTCTAGCAATGATGAAAGAGCATCTTTATTAAGATGATAGTTTTTTAATAATTCTTTATTGATATTTAATTCTTTAATAACACTTTGAGCTTTTGAAGGATTGTTCCAAAAAGATTCACTATTCTGTAGTGATTCTAATTCATTGATTCTATTATTTAATTTTTCTAAGTCAAAGAGAGTCGCCTAAATCTTTTAGTTTCTTTAAAGAATTGTTTAGGCTTTGTTTTATTTCATATGTTTCCATTATTTATTTCCTTTTATTACTACTTTTACATTATTGCAGAATGTCACAACATCATTTGATATTGTATTCATCATTGATTCAAATAAATCATATCCTTCTTCAACATATGCCTGTAAAGGATTGTTTTGCGCATAACTTCTAAGATGTATGCCATCTCTTAATTTAGACATGACATCAATATGATTTACCCAGGCTCTATCCATCATCCTTAAGACCATTGTCTTTTCTATTGGCATAACCTGTTCCTTGAAGTTTTCAATCTTCTTATTATAAGCATCAAATGTCATTTCTTTTAAACGTGCCAGACATTCTTCCTTATCAAGTTTATTGATATTATCGACATTAATTTGGCAACCTAAAGTTTTCAAAGAATCAGCTATGCCTTCATAATCAATGATTTCTTTTTTACCTTCATTGTTTATGTTTTCATTAAGCACTCTTTCCATTACTCTTTCAAACATATTTTCGATTACCGCATGAATATCTTCATTTTCTAAGATGAAATTTCTTTGTTCATACATAGTTTCTCTTTGAAGTCTTAAAACATCATCATAATCTAATAATGATTTACGCACATCAAAGTTAATTCCTTCGACTCTTTTTTGAGCACTAGAAATTGCTTTTGAAACAGTTTTATTTTCAATTGGTACATCACCTAATTGCGAGAAAATCATTTGAATATGTTCAGAACCAAATCTAACCATCAGTTCATCTTGTAAAGAAACATAGAATCTTGAATAGCCTGGATCACCTTGTCTACCAGAACGTCCTCTTAGCTGATTATCAATACGTCTTGATTCATGTCTTTCAGAACCTATTACTGCTAGTCCTCCTAATTCTCTAGATTTCTCTGTTAATTTAATATCGGTACCTCTACCAGCCATATTGGTGGCAATAGTAACTGAGCCTTCTACACCAGCCTTGGCAATAATATCAGCTTCTCTGGCGTGATTCTTCGCATTTAATACTTCATGTCTGATTCTTTTTTCTTTAAGCATTTTGCTTAATAATTCAGAAGTTTCTACTGAAATTGTACCAACAAGTACTGGCTGTCCTTTTTCATGAAGTTGTCTTACTTCTTCTACTAATGCTTCATATTTAGCTCTTTTTGTTCCAAATACTAAATCAGGTTCATCTTTTCTGATGACTGGTCTATTAGTTGGAATTTCCGTTACACGCATATTATAAATAGACAAGAATTCTTCTTCTTCTGTTTTAGCAGTACCAGTCATACCCGCAAGCTTTTTATATAATCTAAAGAAATTCTGATAAGTGATTGTCGCAAGCGTTGTGGTTTCTTGTTTAATTGGTACACCTTCTTTTGCCTGAATGGCTTGATGTAAACCATCAGAATATTCTCTTCCTGGCATCTTACGACCAGTATTTTGGTCAACGATGATTACTTCTTTTTCTTCAACTACATATTCAACATCTTTATGCATAATATAATTAGCTCTTAGAGCCTGCGAAATATAATGCACTAAAGAAGTATTATCAATATCATATAAATTTTCAACTTTAAAGAATTTTTCACCTTTATGAACGCCTTCTTCAGTTAATTGAATATTTTTACCCTTGATATCTATTTCATAATCTTCATCAGCTTTTAAGCGTTTCACGAAACGATCAGCATTTAGATATAAATTCGCTGTCTGTCTTTCACCTCCAGAAATAATCAAAGGTGTCCTTGATTCATCAATTAAGATGGAGTCAACTTCATCTACCAAGGCAAAATTTAATTCTCTAAGAACACGGTCTTCAATTCTTGTAACCATGTTGTCTCTTAGATAATCAAAACCTACTTCAGCATTTGTGGTATAAGTGATGTCACATTCATAAGCTTTTCTTTTTTCACTTGGTGTTAAAGAACGCAAATTAAGGCCAACACTTAATCCCAAGAAACGGTGAATAGCACCCATCCATTTTGAGTCTCTATCAGCCAGATATTCATTTACGGTAATAACGTGAACACCCTTGCCTTCTAAGGCATTTAAATATACTGCCATGACTGATGTTAAGGTTTTACCTTCACCTGTCTTCATTTCAGCGATATCGCCATGATTTAGAACCATTGCGCCTTCTAATTGACAAAAATAAGGGAATTCCCCTATAACTCTTCTAGCGGCTTCTCTTGCCACCGCAAAAGCCTCACATTTTATATCATCTAATGTTTCACCATCTTTTAGACGTTGTTTAAATTCAGTTGTTTTTCCTTTAAGCTCTTCATCACTTAAATTAGCCATCACTTCTTCATAATCTAAAACTGGCTTTGTTTCTTTTTCTATGCCTTCTAATATTTTTTTATCACTATTAAATAATCGATCAAAAATTCCCATATCTACCTCTACATTATTATTATTTTATCATATTTAAAAATGCTCGGCCTTATTTGACCAAGCATTTTCGTTTGTGATTTTCTTCTCTAACCTTCTATCTTCTTTATGTTATGAGCCTGAAGACCTCTTTCGCCTTCTACCAAATCAAACTCAACTCGTGCACCTTCATCAATTGTTTTATAACCTTCCATAACAAGTTCTGAAAAATGAAAGAATGCGTCTCTATTATCATCAAGTGTAATAAAGCCAAATCCTTTTATTCTGTTGAATCTTTTAACTTTTCCTTGCATCTTAAAGACTAAAACTCCTTTACTAATTTCATTCTATCACATAAATCTCAAAATGTAAGCCCTTTCAATATTTTTTTCAGTTTTCCTTAATTTAAAGAAATCTCTTCTAATTGGTCTTCTTCTTTTTCGGTTATGACTTCTTCTATATTTTCATCACTATTTTGAGGTTGTTCACCCTCATTATTTGCATTCTCGTTTTGTTCAGTATTATTGTTTTCTTTTTGGGTGTTAGTGTTATTATCTTTGTTTTGAGTGGCTTGTTGATTAGAAGATGATGCTTCCTTTTGGTTATTAGAAGATGAGTCAGAGTTCGTTTTTTCTTCCGTTTTATTTTCTTCTTCTACTTCTTTTTCATTTTCATCTTCCTTTTTTTCATCATCTTTTGTTTCAACAACTTCATCTTCAATGATTTTTGGTTCATTTTTATCAAGTTCAATAAAAACTAATACTGCCACAACACACGCAATAATGCATATACTTACAATTAAGATTTTTATAATTCTGTTTTTCATTTTAATCACCACGATTTTGCTTATACATTAATTATATCTTTTATATCAAAGTTCCTTTAAAATACTATCTTTTTTATATCGATTATATTCAGCTAATATTTTATTCTTAATATTAATAAGTGCCTCTTGTCGATACATATCGCATCCATCTATATTCCAAGCACATTTCTTTAATAGAATGCAATTAGGATATAAGAAACAGTTGTTACAATCTTCAATATAAATGCTGTCTTTCCATGATTTGATCATTTCTTCATCAAAGCTTTCATCATAGATACTGCCAATCAGATTTTCTTCACTTTCGTGTTCACACTTGCCTATTCTTCCATCAGGCAAAATTGTGATGCTGCCATCATCATCAGCCATACATTGATTATATTGATATTCTTTTTGAACATAATGTATCTGTCCATGTCCTGATGCTAATAATTTATTCTGCAGTTTTTCATAATTGTCTAAAGCTTCTTTAATACTGTTAAATTCATGGATTTTATGTCCAAAGTCTTTTAATAATCTTGTATAGATTGTGAAGTTATTATATTTACCAAATTCACTTAATAATTGATCCGATAATATATTTAAATCATCTACATTTCGATTATCCATGTTGAGTCTTGCTTCAACCCTGATGCCTTTTTCTAATAATAAATGCATATTATTAATAATCTTTTTAAATGGACTAGGGTCTTTATAAATGTAAGCCTTAGTCGCATTATATAATTCTTCAGTTCCATCGATTGTTATCTGAACATATTCCAGATGCCACTTATTAACTGCTTTATCAATTAATTCTTCATCAAACAGATAACCATTGCTTACCATTGTTGAATTAAAATTGATTCTCTTTTCATTTAAGATATCAGAGATTATATCAATAGCCTTATAGTTATATAAAGGTTCACCACCAAACCATTGAATACTGATCTTGTTTGAATTATTCTTTTTGATAATATAATTTGCCACATCTTTTGCGACTTCTTCATTCATATGAATTCTTTTTCTTGTAAGTTCATAACAATAAAAACAGCGTGCATTACAATCAGTAGTCGGGAATATCACAAATTTATTAAGATCTTTTTTTCTATTGAATAAGCTGATAATATTTTTAAATTCATTTACTCTTTTTGTTTCATCGTCTTCATTTACCAGAAATAAATGATCGATTAATTCTTCTTTTAATTTCTGATTATTAAGATAATTATTCTTTTCTTCTTCATCTAAAAGAATTAATTCATGACTTAAATTGTTATAAAAAAGTTCACCTTCCATACAAGGTATTCTTAAACAATATTTACTAAGATGAACATCCTTATGATAATCACAAGGTTTAATTAATCTTTTGACTGCATCATTACTGGGGCAAATAATCTTCATATCTTTATTATACAAAACGACGAGCGTTTAGCTCGTCGTCTTTATATTATAGGAATAATTCTTTAACTGAATCTGGTTGATCGCAGCCTGTGCTAGCACATACTACATCATCATTCATTTCGATTATTTCTAAAACAGGTTCTTGAAATTTTTCTTTCATAATAATGGTCCTTCCTTGATTATTTATTGTTGAAATAATCATAAGCTTTCAAGTAGTAATTGTAGTATGCTCTATTAATTTCAACTTGAGAGTCAGTAGCTACTGCGTATCCCATGTAATCAACTGGAGATAATCTTACAGTCATTTGATCTTGTTCACCAGCTAAGTCAAGAACGATTTCAACTTTTTCACCTAAGTCTCTAGCTTTGATGTTGTTGATAGTTACATCATATTTATATGGTGCAATCATTCTTAAGTTCTTTTCACTAGGTACTTGTCCATTAACGATGAATCCATAAGCTTCCTCGTTATAAGAAGTGAAGTATACATGGAAGATAGTTTGAGACTTAGTTACTAATGAGAATGAAACGCCTAAATCTGAGAATCTATTTAAGATTTCGCCATCATATGCTGGAACGTCGATTTCTTCATTTACGAAGTAATCTGTACCACCATTTGCTAGATTTTCTAAGTTATAAGCGAATTCTATTTGAGCGTATTTACCATAGTCTAATGTAGCTTTACATAAGTCTTTTAAGTAATTATTGTAATTACCGTTGATGATTATTTCACAGTAATCCTTAATAGATAATGTATCAGTTTGGTTGATTTGGTTTCCTTGGTAATAAACTTTTACAGAGAATTCATCAGCCATTTGTCTAGCAGCGCATTTAGCGATTGTGTATTTATTTACTGATCTGCTTGTAGGTTGAACTGATACTTCTTGACCAGTTG
>CAMKTV010000035.1 GCA_946415785.1 uncultured Solobacterium sp. | reverse complement strand
TATTTAATTTAACATGATTAAAGATAAAAAATCTCATATTTGCATATGAGATTTAATAGAGAAATTATTTACCTTTTACAACTTCTTTTAAAGCTTTAGCAGGTTTGAATCCAGGAACTTTAGAAGCAGGAATTTTAATCTTTTCTTTAGTAGTTGGATTGATACCTGTACGAGCTTTTCTCTTCTTAACTACGAATTTTCCGAAACCAGGAACGTCAACTGTTCCGCCTTTCTTTAAAGTCTTAGTCATTTCTTCAACAACTAGGTCGTAAATTTCAGTTGCAGCTTTCTTAGTTAAGCCTTGTTTTTCAGCAACTAATTCAATTAGAGATTTTTTGTTTAAATCAGCCATTATTTAATTCCTCCTACATCTAATTATAGTATTTTATAACTCAAAATCAAGTTAAAACGCTTATTTTATGGGATTTTTCATGAATGTTGATTAGTCAACCTTTTTTATATTTTTAAGTTCATCAATTAGTTCATGAACTTGTCCTATACTTAAATTTTTAACCCCACTTGCACTTTTGTGCCCTCCCCCATTATATTTGTTTGCGAGAGTATTTATGGCATATCCTTTTCTTGATCTAACTGATCCATCATATGAATTTGTTTTACTGTTATAAACAAAGATTCCCCAAATATCAATATCTTTAAGTTTAGCTAATGCATCAACGTTATTTTTCGCTTCATTAGCTGTTAAATTAATCATTTGTAAATCTTCTTTATCTAAAATAATATAAGCTATTCTGTCTTTTATTTTTAGATATTCCATTAATCGGTTAGTTCTAATGAATAGTTCATAATCTTTAGAGAAAACTTCATAATTAATATCCGATAATGATAAGTTAGCTTTTTTTATTAATTTACTGGCAATAGACAGTGTCTTGTGAGTTGTTGAACTAGTTGAAAAAGAATTTGAATCAGTAATAATACCACTTAATAAATACTTACAACATTCATAAGACATCTCATATTGTTTAAATTCTTTTGAAAATAATATTCTAGCAATTAATTCACAATCTGCTGCAGTTGCTTCATCTTTATATAGTTTAGTAACATTAGAAGGCAATTCTCCACTAGGATGATGATCAATAATAATAATTTCTTTTGCTGTTTTGTAGCGTTCATCATCAATTCTTCCATCATTTGAAACATCAACAATGATAGCTAAAGAATTCTTAACAAAATCATCACTTGCTTCATCAGTGAAAGGAAATACATCATAAGTTTCTTTGCCTAAACATTTAACTTTTTTATCTTTAAAATTAGTTAATATAAATTCTTTTAAAGCATATGCAGAAAAGACACAATCGCCATCAGGCCTTTTGTGTCTGAAGATTGATATATTTTTATATTCAAGTATTTTATCTAATAAAAGTTTATACATTAGTTTAAACCTAAAATACGATATGTATCTCTAGCAATTACTAATTCTTCATTTGTTGGTACAACAAATACTTCTACTTTTGATTCAGGAGTAGAAATCTTGGCTTCTCCATGAGTCTTTTCATTTAATGCATAATCAATTCTAACGCCCATACCCTCTTCTAATCCTTTTAAGATTCCTTCACGAATATCAACAGCATGTTCACCAAGACCTGCAGTGAAAGCCATTGCATCAACGTGACCTAGTTGCATATAATATCCACCAATAATATTGATTACTCTATTACAATATAGTTTTTGTGTTAAGATTGCTCGTTCATTGCCTTGATTAACAGCTTCAGAAATATCTCTAGCATCACTTGATACACCAGATACACCTAACATGCCAGATTTCTTATTAAGATATGTATCCATCTCCTCAGGAGTGCAACCTAATTTTTCTTCCATGTAATAAACGACAGTAGGATCAATATCGCCACTTCGTGTGCCCATCATAACGCCACCTAAAGGAGATAGGCCCATTGATGTATTGATACATTTACCATTTTTAATAGCTGTAATAGATGCGCCGTTCCCTAAATGACATGTAATAATATTTAAGTCTTTAGGATCTTTGCCCATTAGTTCAGCAGTTCTTTTCATGACAAATTCATGAGAAGTTCCATGGGCTCCATATTTTCTAACTTTATAATCTCTATACCATTCATATGGTACTGGAAATAAATATGATTCAGGTCCCATTGTTTGATGGAAAGCAGTATCAAATACAAAGACGTGTACTATTTGAGGCAATGCTTTTTTGAATGCTTCATAACATACTAAATGAGCATGATTATGTAAAGGAGCGATTGAACATAATTCATCTACCTTGCTTACAACATCTTCATCAACTTTTACAGAACTTGAGAAATATGGCCCACCTTGCACAATTCTATGTCCTGCACCTTGTATTTCATTTAAATCTTTAACGATGCCATATTTAATTAATGCTTCTAATAATAAATCAACTGCTACTTGATGATCAGGAATAGGAATTTCTTTTTTAATCTTTTCTCCATTCACGTTAATTGTAAAGATTCCCATTTCAAGACCAATTCTTTCAGCAGCGCCAGAAGTCAATACTTTTTCTTCAGGCATTTGGAATAATTGGAATTTTAATGATGAACTACCAGAATTAACTGCGATTACTTTTGACATATATTTACCCCCTATTAATCTTTATTAATTCATTTATATATTTTTTAGAAATATTTTCTTTTTCCATCTTATCTATCAGTTTATCAATTTCTGATGATTTTTTAATCATCTTTAATTTTCTTTCATATTCTTCTAATTGTTCATTTGCTCTATTTATAATATCAAAAATAGCACTTTTTGAAACATTATAATTAGTTGCTATTTCGGCCATTGATAAATCATCAACATAATAATCTTCAAGGATATTCTGTTGATGCTTAGTTAATAAAGAGCCATAATAATCTAATAATTCATTTCCTCTTATTTTATTATGAGACATTTTTTAAATCCTCTATTATGCTATATAGATATAAGTCAAAATCAAATTCTTTTATATCTTCAATTTGTTCACCAAGAGTTATATAACGAACAGGAATTCCTAAAATATCTTTAATGGCAATGATAATTCCGCCTTTGGAAGTTCCATCAGTTTTAGTTAGAATGATGCCACTTAAATCTGTTACTTCATTAAATAATGAAGCTTGTGAGATACCGTTTTGGCCAGTATTTGAATCAATTACTAGCCAGACATTATGTGGAGCCCCTTCTATTTCTTTGTTTAATACACGATTCATTTTAGCTAATTCAGCCATTAAATTAATCTTGGTTTGTAGCCTTCCGGCTGTATCACAAATTAAAATATCAATATTGTTCTCTTTTGAATAACGACATGCATTAACCAAAACAGAACTTGGATCTTCATTTTCTTTTCCAGATACAAAATGGGCACCTATTTTATTTGCTAATAATTCTAATTGTTCTTTAGCACCTGCTCTAAAGGTGTCTCCTGCTGCTAAGCAAACTGTTTTTCCTTCTTTGATATACATATTCGCAAGCTTTGCACAAGTACTAGTTTTACCAGAACCATTTACGCCTACCATCAATATGACAGTAATGCCATTTTCATTAATGACAATTTCTTTCTCTTCCTTGTCTTTATATATTTCATCAAAGGTTTCAAGTAATAAATCTAATACATCTTCTTTTGTAAGATATAAGAAATCCTGGCTTTTTTTATAGAAAATATCACAGATTTTTTCTGCTGTTTTAAAACCAACGTCTGATTCAATTAATGTGATCATTAACTGTTCAACAAAGTCTTCCTTATTCTTAATATTGTTTTCCGTAATAAAACGAAGTTTCTTTCCTAAAGCATTATTGGTTTTAGAAAAGCCACTTAAGTATTTACTCTTTTCTTTTTTATTATTTATTTTTTCTTTTAATGAAGAAAAGAAAGGCATATTAATTATCCTTTCTTTCTGTATCTTCTTCTTTTTCAGCCATTTCAATTGCATCAACAAGTTTAACTTTTAATAATTGAGAAACACCATGTTGTTGCATTGTAACGCCATATAATGTATCACATTGTTCCATTGTGCCTGGTCTATGAGTAATAATCAAAAATTGAGAAGAATTTGAGAATTGTTTAACATATTTCGCAAATCTTTCAACATTTGCCTGGTCAAGTGCAGCTTCAACTTCATCAAAGATGATTAATGGAGAAGGTTTAACTTTTAAGATTGTGAATAATACACACATTGCAATTAATGTCTTTTCACCACCAGAGAATAGTCTAATTGATTTAACCTGTTTTCCAGGAGGCTGAACATTGATATTAATTCCTGTATTTAAGATATCTGTTTCATCTTCTAAGACAAGTTTAGCTTTACCACCACCAAATAATACTTTGAATGTATCATTTAGATTAGCATTAATATTATCAAATGTTTCTTTAAATTGAGATTTCATTATTTCGTCCATCTCTTCAATAGCATTTAATATCTTATCTCTAGAAGCAATCAGATCATCATAATTAGCTTTCAAGAATTCATAACGTTTATTAACTTCATCATATTCTTCAGGAGCAGACATATTAACATTGCCTAAAGATGAAATATCATTTCTAAGTTGTAACACTTCTTCTCTTTCATTACCTGTAATTTCGTAATTAATATGTTCAAGCGCATATTCAAAAGTCATTTGATATTCACTTGATAAACGATTCAGATTGTTCTCTAATTTAGTTTCAATAACAGCTTTTTCGTGTGTAGCGTTAAGAATATTGGTATTAGTCTGTTCAGCCTGACGTCTTAATTGTCTTAATTGCTGATCACGTCTATCAATTTCAGCAGAAAGTTTCATTCTTTCATCTCTCTTTAATTTTAAAGATGTAGATAAAGAATCTTTAGCTGAATAAGCATTTGATAATTGAACAACTAATTCGTCTGTATATGTTTGATCGTTGCCTTTATTTTCTGGATCAATCAATTCATAATCACTCTTAGCTTTTTCATATTTAGCACGCTTAACATCAACTAATGGCTCGATCTGAGCAATTTCAATTCTCTTTTCAGTTAATTCATTTTCAGTCTTTTGTTTATTATTTAATACCTTTAGATATTCATTTGCGGATAATTCAGCACTTGCTTTTAAAGATACCAGATTGTTTTTAGCTTTTTCAAGTTCTGCAACAGCTGTAACAATTGATGTTTCGTTTTTAACTTTACCACCTGTAATAGAACCACCCTTATGAACAGTTTCACCATCTAGTGTAACAATGTTATAAGCATATCTTAATAAGTATGACAAATTATTGGCATTTTCTAATGTGTCACAAAGAATGATGTTTGATAATAAAGCATCTTTTACAAAATCAAATTCTTCGTCACATGTAACAAATTCATTCATTGTGCCAAGATAACCTTTTGTGTTTTGACAAATGATTAAATCATCATATTTAATATCTCTGATTTTTAATACATTCATTGGTAAGAATGTCGCTCTACCCGAGGTATTCTTCTTTAAGAAATAAATTGCATTTCTAGCCGCTTCTTCATCTTTAGAAATAATATGATATGTAGCACCTGCTAAGGCAGCTTGTAAAGCGTATTCATAATTAGCTTCTGGAACAATTACCTGTCCTACAACACCAAGGATGCCATAGAATGATTTGATATTGTCCATAATTGCTTTTACACCGGCCTGAGCATTAGAAGAGAAAGGATCTTTTAGAAGATTCTCTAAAACTAAGATTCTATTTTCTAATTTAACAGCTTTGTTATTATCTTCTTCTTTCTTTAATGAACAGTCTGCCAACTTAATAGCTAATTGAGATAATTGTTCATTTAAAAGATTCAATTCCGCAGTCAATGTGTTTAATCTATTTAGACGATCTTCATATTCATATTTGGCTTCATTTAAAAGATTCTTCATTTCTTTGATCTTGTCTTCTGAACTGCCCATTTCAATAGCATATTTACGTTTTTCATCTATCTCAACTTTGCGGGTTTCAAGAATCTGGATTTCGTTCATTGTAGAAACTAATTTTTCTTGCAATGAATTAATCTGTTTATCATATTCTCTAAGTTCAGCTTTAGCAGTGAAGTTATTATTATCATTAACCTGAATATTTGTGTTGCTCATCGTTAATTGAGTCTCTAAATCAAATAGAGCTTTTTCAATTTCTTCTTTGGCAAGATTTAATTGTTTGATTTCATCAACTAAAACAGCAGTTTCAATTTCTTCAAGTCTTTTCTTCTTTTCACGATATATTTCTGCCCTCTTTGCTTGTCTTCTTAATGGATTAACCTGTTTTTCTAATTCTTGAAGAATATCAAAAGTACGATCTAAATTTTCTTTAGTTCTTTCTAATTTATTTAAAGATTCAACTTTTCTTTTCTTATATTTTGAAACGCCAGCTGCTTCTTCAAAGATACCACGACGATCATATGGCTTAGCTTCAGCAAATGAAGCTATATTACCTTGAGAAATTATTGACAACGAATCCTTACCAAGACCTGAATCCATAATCAAATCTACAACATCTTTTAAACGAACATTATTATGATTAATTAAATATTCAGCGTCTTGTTCATTATTGAAGATACGTCTTGTAACTTCTAATTCTTCACTATCAGAATTTAGGACATGGTTAGAATTGTCAAACACTAATGTGACTTCAGCCATGCCGACTTCTTTTCTTTTTTCAGTACCAGAAAAGATAACATCGGTCATTTTTTCGCCACGCAATGATTTAACACTTTGTTCACCCAAAACCCATCTAATAGCATCCGCAATATTAGACTTACCACAACCGTTAGGACCAACAATTCCTGTAACAGGATCATCGAAATTTATTACTATTCTATCGGCAAAGGATTTGAATCCTTGCATTTCAATTCTTTTTAAAAACATATCCGCTCCTAATAAAGTATTATAGCACAATATTGAGCTCTTTTTTCAGCATCTCTATGTCACCATTTTCTATCATAATAAAAGGAGAAACATCTTCGTTTATGAGTTCTTTTCTAATTGTTGGCTCGTATTCTACAATTTCATTAAAATTTTCATTAAATCTTAATAAATATTGATTGTTTCCATCATTTAAAAGATATTTATGGCCGTTTATAAGATATTCTTTAAACGGATTACCTTTTAAGTACATTAAGGTCCTTCTACCAAAAATTAGGCAATATGGCCTTATATTTGCCTTATTTCGTGCATTATATGCATTAGTTAAAGCTGATATCTGATCCTTTGTAAGTTCACTTGAAAGAATAATTGATTTAAAACCTAGTCTGTTCAATAATTCATAGGCATATGAATTACATACATTTAATGTATAATATGCAATTTTATTCTTATCATCTGATAATAAATTACCAAATTCAGATACGACCTGTTTTCGATTATAGATTCCTTCTTGATTTATCACTGGGTCTTTTATCAATAATTTTCCATTAATAGAATAATTAGAATTATTTTCAATTAATATTTCATTATTATTTTCTTCGCTTAAATCATTTAACATTAATTTATTTGTGGATTCTCTTTTAAAACTATTTAAGATAAAGTCTTCTAAATCTTTATAGAATTGTCTTCTTATTTCGTTAATCTCGCTTCTTACAATAAATAAATTATCAATTTCAGCCTTAAAACCATCAATAAAGAATGGACTCTTATTATTTTTAGAAAAAATTGACAATAAATCATCTTTATTGATAGGAACTTTTTTAGCTATTTCCGTTTTTATTTGATATTGAACACTATAATTTAAACCAAATACCCTAACTTTTATCTTTATAGGTTCGTTTAGTTTTAATTCAATATTTAAATCAATCGGATTTTCTTTTAATTTATAATTTTCAATTTCTTTTTCTAAATTATGATCAAGTGTTCTTACCACTACATCGCCCTTATTTACTTTTTGATCTATTTTAATCTCAATAATATCACCAGCATTTGCTCTAGATACATATTTATTATTAATAGATAATGTATTCAATATTTTTCCAAAATCTTCATCTTTATTTAATATTCTAATTCCATCAAACTGATTGATTGGTTTATTTAATTTAATAAAGCATTTGTCCTTATAACAACTAATGACTTTCCCCACTTCTTCACCCATATGATTAGGTCTTTTATTATTAAAAATATTTAAATCATTATTATTCAGATATGAATTTGTGAAGCCACGATTAAAGACTTTTAATAAATTATTAAATTCTTCATTATTTAATTTAAATTCTTTTTCTTCATAATACGCATCAATTGCCTCACGATATATTTTTGTTACTAGGCCAACATATGCTGGAGATTTTAATCTACCTTCAATTTTTAAAGATGAGACGCCAGCCTCTATTAATAAAGGAATATCTTCTAATAAATACATGTCTTTGGGGCTCAATAGATATGGAGTTTTTGTCTCAATTTCTTTTTGAACAGTAAAATCATATAAATGATATTTAAGTCTACATAATTGGGCACACATTCCCTTATTAGCACTTCTATTTTTAACTGCAGAAGACATTAAACATTGGCCAGAATAAGAAACGCAAATAGCACCATGAATAAAGCATTCAATTTCAATATCTTCTTTACAGGCTTCTTTAATCAATTCTAATGAAGACTCTCTAGCTAAAACAACTTTCTTAAATCCTAATTTAGCTGCATTTTTAACGCCATTTATATTATGAATATGCATTTGTGTAGAAGCATGTAAATTAAAATCAGGATATTTTTCTTTTAAACAATAAAACAATCCTAAATCTTGAATGATTAAGGCATCAACTTTATTCCTATAATAGAAATCAGCTTCACCCAAAGCGTTCTTTAATTCATTTTCAGACAACAATGTATTTAAAGTTACATATACTTTGACGCCCCTTAAATGACAATAATTTACTGCTTCAATTAATTCTTCATGATTAAAATTATTCGCAAAAGCACGCGCTGAAAAATTTGTTCCCCCAAGATATACCGCATCAGCACCATAATTAACGGCTGCCTTTAAAGCTTCAAAAGATCCAGCTGGCGATAACAATTCTATCTTAGGCATGTCCATCTCCTAAAAGGTTTAAGACAAATAATTCAAACTGTAGTTTAGGGTCTAGATCATAATTGCTTTTTAATAAATAATCTAAATCAGACATCTTATTTAATAAATTAAGAATTTCATTTGCAGTTAGTTTTCTTAAATTTTCAAGCGCTTTTTGGATTCTAAATGATTTTGTATTATTCGTTCTATCTAATATTTCATTCATGGATAAATGCATTTCATTATAATAGTTTACTTCATATAAAAATCTTATTTCTCTGGCTAATGAGGCAACTAGACCATTAATATTTTCATCTTGATTAAAGAATTTCTTTAATAAAGTAAATGATAATGAAACATTTTTAGAAGTTAAGGCATTTATTAATGTATAGATATTGTCCAACGAAACATCAACAATCATTGCATCCAACACTTCTTCGGTTATATTGTCATTATAGAGTTCAATGATTTCTAAATATTTAATAAAAGTCATTAAGGAATTGGCACAAGAGTTTATCAATCTATTGGCTAAATATTTTTCTAATTTGATTTTTCTATCATTTAAAATATTTAAACATTCTTGATAAAAATCTTTATTGTTTAGCTTCTCACATTTAATATATTGAGCATTTTTAGATATTTCTTTGAATATTTTTAATGTATTATTAAACTTATCATTTAATGTATAAAATACCAAATCATTTTCATAAATAGGATTTTCACAATATTTTAATAATCTTTTAGTTTCATTTTCGTCAACTTTTCTTTTTAAAAAATAAGGGTCTTTAATTATGACTAGACTTTTATTCGCAAATAAACCAACGCTATCAATAATGTCTAAAAAATCAATTATTCTAAAGTTCTTGTCTTCACCATTAAAACGGCTAATTTCGCTATCTTTATTGTCGTTAATTATTTTATTAATATTTCTATTAATCAGATATTCTTCTTCGCCATCAATTAAATAAATCATGAAATAATTATACCAAAATCATAATTACTTGTTTTTATGAAGTCTATTAGATTTGTAAAATAAATTATCACCGAACCGTCGTTTTTGGTTATATAGGTATCAATTTTATATTTATTAAGTCTTTCAATAACTTCTTTAGATGGATGACCGTATTGTCCATTAGTTGATATAATAACTATTTTTGGTAAAGTTTTTCTTAAAAAATAATTAGAGCTACTAAATTTTGACCCATGGTGGGCAACTTTTAAGATATCTATATTATCAATCTTATTTGATTTGATTAATAAATCTTCAATTTCAGAACTTATATCACCTGTAAATAAAATATTGTAGTTGTTTATATTTGCTAAATAAACAAGACTATTGTCATTATCGTTATCAAATTTATCTAAATAAATATTTTTAAGATATAAGTCATTTAAGTTTATATCAATTGGATAATCAATTATTTTCCTAATCTTAAAATCATTGTTTAGATTCTCTATATTTCCATTATGATCACTATCGTTGTGAGAAATAATTAAATAATCTATTGTATAAATACCTTCATTAAATAGTTGTCTTTTTAATTTTGAATAATTATAAGATGAACCGGTATCAATTAAAACATTATACGAACCAAAGCTTCCTTTAATTAATGTAGCGTCACCTTGACCAACATCGATAAATGTCAAGTGTTTTAAAGGATTATTAATAGGACTTGATAAACATATTAATAGTACTAAATGGATAATAATTCTATTTTTATGAAACTTATAAAATACAATAATTATTATTAAGTTTATTATCGAAACTTGCCCTCTTATATTGAAGGATATTAGTTTCATAATTTTACTGACTATTTTCAATATAAAATATATGAATTCAAATTTAGGAAATATAAATAAACAAAGTGAAATTGAGAATAAAAATATTTGGATATATACAAAATATTTATATAAAAAACTTATAAATATATTAATACTTCCAAAAAGAATTGACTGAATAATGGATGAAAATATCTTTATATCTAGGTCAAAACAATTTAATAAGCCATAAATTATACTTATCAATATTGAATAATTTAATAATAAACGATGATTTATTATTAAGATAATAATTATTTTGATACTTAAATTATCAATATTTCTAGTTTCAAAATAAGACAATATAAAATCAATTATTATTAAGATAAATTTAATTTGAAATGTAAAAAACAAGGAATAAACCATCATTAAGACAATTGATAGATATTTATTTTTATTAAATATTATTTTTAATAAATAATAGAAACAAAATCCAAATCCTAAATAAATATCCAGGTCATCATCACTAACATAATTATTAAATAATACTTTATTACATACATTTTGTATATTCTCATCTAGTTTATTAAGATGCTTAAAAGAATAGCTTAATAATGTATTATGCGAAATTAATTTTATATCACCATCATTTTCAAATAATATATTATATTT
>CAMKTV010000034.1 GCA_946415785.1 uncultured Solobacterium sp. | reverse complement strand
TAGCTATACTAATAGTAAAATAATCTTTTCCATATTTCCATGTTTGAGTTGGAGCTGATTCTGGAGCTTCTTCTCTTCTCTGTACTACGATAGTATAATATGAAAAGCTTTCTGCATCAAAGAAAGTCAATATCAAAAAGTTGTAACAAGTTCTGGTAACTACACAGTTTATACATATAAAGGAAGTGATGGCGTTTACATTTACGCTGATGTAATTGATGCAAATGTCGCAAATTATAAACAAGAAATATATTCTGGACATTACAATGTATATCAAGATTCTGATGGAACACCTCATGGACATATGACATTCATGATAGGTGATGCATCTAAGACATCATTAGATAGTGATGTTAAGTGTATTGCTGTTGATGTATATAATGAAACATTCAGATATCTTGGCTCAGGAGTAAGCAATACTTGGGTAAGATGCTGGTTTGATGCTTCTAGCAAAGTTGTAATTAATGAAGATAATTCAGGATATGTAGTAGAAGTATTTATTCCATATTATGAACTTGGAGTAACTTCATCTGATACATTGAAGATGAATGTTGTTAAATCTAATACAACTATTTCAAGTAAGAACCCAAGCGGTTTCAACTACACAGTTAAATAGGAGAGGAGGACAAGAAAATGAAAACAAATTATGAATTAAAACCAGTTATTGAGATCGTTAATTTTA
Source organism: uncultured Solobacterium sp. (assembly GCA_946415785.1). Taxonomy (GTDB): domain Bacteria; phylum Bacillota_I; class Bacilli_A; order Erysipelotrichales; family Erysipelotrichaceae; genus Colivicinus. Next base: position 11,112 of record CAMKTV010000034.1, on the reverse strand, counting down.
GTGATTATGATATTGTCCAAACCTCTGAAGATTTACCATTTAAACCATTCGGTGATGATTGGGAGGGATAAACAATGAATAAAACAGCAAGAATTCTATTAATTGTTTGTGCAAGTTTAGCCGTTGTTATTGTCGCACTGTTAGCTACAAAACCACTTTGGAAAAAAGACAATGAACCAAAGGTTGATGAAGTAGTTGAAGAAGAAGACGATGGCGAAGAACTAGAAATTGTATTATTTGATGATGAAGAGGAAGAAAAAGCTATTGAAGAAGTTATTGTTCCTGATGAATATCTTGGTTATAGTGAAAGCAATTTCAAAGCAGTTATCAAAGGCTTAGGTTTAAAACCTGTAAAACAATCTACAACTTTTAAATCAACATCTTATAAAACAGGTGAAGTTATCAAATATGAATCTACAAGCGATGGCAAGGTATTTAAAGCTGGCGATAGTGTAAAATATTGGCTAGTTAATAATGAATCTGCTTCCTCAGCACCAGAAAGTGAAGTAAATAATGTTACTCAAAACGATGGTGGCAACACTTCTGGAGACAATGGTGGCAACACTTCTGGTGGTGAAGGCCAAGAAGATACTGGCATAACTGATAATGGTGATGGATCATATACATTACCGGAAGTACCATTAGGTTAATTATTTAATTATTGCACAAAGGCTTAGGAAACTAAGCCTTTTCTTTTGGACTTGTTAAAGATAAAAATGGCTAATTATGATAAAATAAAAAACGGCTTATTATGAAAATGTATGCTCACCATAAAAGGGTTTGGAAATTCTTGTATTTTATTTTAAAACCTTGGATTTGTCACAAATTTAATATTGAATGTGAAGAAATCAAAGTTGATGGTCCAATTGTTTTGATAGTCAATCATACCAATACCTGGGATCCTTTAATACTCGCCAGGGCTTTAAAACATAAACAGGTCTATTTTGTAGCTAGTGAACATATTTTTAGATTAGGCTTTATATCTAAAGTGATTAATTGGCTGGTAGGACCAATTGCTAGAAAAAAAGGAGCTTCTGGTAAAGAAACAACTGAAAAGTGTCTAAAACATCTTCATGAAGGACATTCTATTTGTATCTTTGGTGAGGGTGAACAAAGTTGGGATGGCTTAAGCAAAAGTGTTATTAGAGGTACTGGGAAACTTGTAAAAGACAGTGGCGCTACATTAGTCAATTATCGATTGATTGGTGGCTATATGAGTCTACCTAGATGGGCTGATAATGTTAGAAAAGGAAAAATCATTGGTGAAGTCGCTGGAATATACAGCCCTGAACAATTAAAAGATAAGAGTCCTGAAGAAATAAATGAAATCATGAATAAAGATATCTTTGTGGATATGTGGGACTTTGAAGAAAAGAATAAAATCAAATATATAGGCAAAAATAGGGCAGAACATTTAGAAAGAATGTTGTATCTTTGTCCTAAATGTTTAAATATTAATACTTTAAAAAGTTCTGGTGATTATCTAAATTGTTCATGTGGCTTTAATGTCTTATTTAATGAATATGGTTTTTTAGAGCCTTCTGAACCATTCAAGAATTTAGCTCAATGGGAAAAGTGGCAAAAAGACAAAATCAGAAATCTTGAATTTAACAGAATATCTGAAGATATATTATTTAAAGAAGAAGGAGCTTCTTTTAAAGAAATATTACCAGATCATACATCTAATGATTTAGAAGAAGGAGAATTAGTTTTAACTATTAATTCTTTATCTTGCGGAAAATATAATTTTGATTTAAAAGATATTTCTAAAATGGCCATGACCAGATATGGCGTTTTATTATTTACATATAAAGATTTATACTATCAAATTCGTTTAGAAGGAGAAGTTAATCTTCGTAAATATTTAGAAATATGGAAAAAAATAAATAATAAGGAGTGATTATGGATTATTCAGCTGCAAATCAAGGATTATGGAACTTTATTATTCAATTAGGCTATATTGCCTTAGCTATTCTTGTCGCTAATTTCTTAAGAGAAAAAATCAAATTCTTTAAGAAATTAATGATGCCTGTTGCCGTACTTGGTGGCTTTTTACTTTTAATTGCCAAATATGTCGGTTTAACAGTAAGTGAAAGCATCATGGAAACACTTGTATATCATGGTATCGCTTTAGGCTTTGTGGCAATGTCTTTAAGAGTACCTGAACATAAAAATGAAAAGTCTGGAAAATTAGTTGGCTTAAAATCAGGTGCCATCATCGTTTCAACATATTTAGTCCAGGGCATTGTTGGCTTAGTAATCACAATCTTGTTGTCGGCTGTTTTAATGCCAAATCTATTTAAGGCTGCTGGTTTATTATTACCTATGGGCTTTGGTCAAGGTCCTGGCCAAGCCAACAATGTTGGTTCAACTTATGAAGGATTAGGCTTTATTGGTGGTAGAAGTTTTGGTATGTCTATTGCAGCAGCAGGTTATTTAGTAGCTTGTATAGTAGGTGTAGTCATTCTTAATATATTAAGAAAAAAAGGGAAATTATCTGTTAATGAAAACGCTGTAGAAAATAAGAGTCGTATGAGCGATTATTATTTCGGTGATGATGAAGAAAATTCCGAATCAATTGATGTCTTATCAATTCAGATTTCAATTGTCTGTGCTGCTTATCTGATTGCCTTTTTACTAATGTGGGGCATAACTTGGGCTATTTCAAATTATGCACCAGGCTTAGCTAAGATGCTTAATTCATTAATCTGGGGCTTTAACTTTATTATCGCTTCTGCTTTAGCGATGCTTGTAAGAACTATATTCACAAAATCAAGTAAGATTCATTCAAAAGCACTTCAAAGTCAAAACAATTATTTATTAAACAGAATTTCTGGTTTATTCTTTGACATTATGATTGTTGCCGGTATTGCGTCAATCAATCTTGAAGATATCAAAGGCTTATGGCTAGTATTTATCTTGATGGTTATTTTAGGTGGTGTTGCAACTTGGTTATATTTAAGTTTTGTATGTAAGAAAGTATATAAAGATTATTATTACCAAGGATTAATATCAATGTTTGGTATGCTTACAGGAACTATTTCTTCTGGTGTCTTATTATTAAGAGAAGTTGATGGAAAATTATTAACACCAGCTGCTAATAACCTGATTACAGGAAGTAGCTTCGGTATCATTCTTGGTGCTCCTGTTTTAATCCTTGTAGGCTTAGCTGCTAAATCTGATATGCTTTGTTATGTAACACTAGGCATCTTATTTGTATATCTAGGTTTATTATTGTTGATAATCTTAAAAATAAATAATAAAAAAGATTAAACTAAAAAGAAACACGAAATCGCGTGTGTTATAATTATCTTATGAAAAAGATCGTTATAATTAGTGGAATATCAGGAGCAGGGAAAACAACTGTTTCAAACATTTTAGAAGACAACGGCTACCGTTGTATTGATTCATATCCTCCTGAATTATTTAGGGATTTATTGGATTTGATTGAAAAAGATGATAGTTCAAAATACCAGAGTGTAGCTTTGACTATTTCTTTAAGTGATTTAGAAAAATATCAATCATTATTAAAAAACAGTGATATTAAACCTTCATTGATATTGATTGATGCGGATAAGGATACCATTATTAATCGTTATAAATTTACTCGTCGAGTACATCCTTTATTAATTTCTAATGTCGCTGATTCATTATCAGAAGCAATTGATATTGAAAAGAATATTTTAAATAATTATAAGAAACAGGCTCGTTTAATTGATACCAGTAATTTAAATCAAAAACAGTTAAAAGAAAAACTTAATAAAGCTTTAACTAATCAAAAAGAAGCTAACTTATCTTTGAGTTTCATATCTTTTGGCTTTAAAAACGGAATTCCAAGTGATGGTGACAATGTTTTTGATGTACGTTTTTTAGATAATCCGTTTTATGTTGATAAATTAAAAAATAAAACAGGTAATGATAAGGCAGTTAGAGAATTTGTATTAAATTCACCTAGAACTCAAAAATATTTAAAGAAATTAATTTCTTATATTGATTTCATGCTTAAATCATATGACAAGGAAGAAAAAAGACATCTTACAATTTGTATAGGCTGTACTGGCGGCAGACATCGTTCTGTTACCATTGCGAACTATTTATATAAGCATTATGAAAATACTTATCCGTGTTATATAAGACACAGGGAGCTAAACAAATGAAAAATGTAGTTGTAATTGGTGGGGGACATGGTCAATCAACAATTGTAAGAGGCATCAAAGATATTGAAGATATAGATTTGAAATGTATCGTTACAGTAGCTGATGATGGTGGCTCAACAGGAAGACTTAGAGAACTTTATAATATTCCAGCAGTTGGCGATATTAGAAATGTTTTATTAGCGATGTCTGATCATGAAGAAATATTTAATAAATTATTAGATTATCGTTTTGAAGGACAAGATGAAAAAGATGTCGTTGGCCATTCTTTGGGCAATCTAATAATGGTTGCCTTAATGGGTCTAAATGGTGGTTCATTAATGAGTGCCATTAAAGAAATTGGCAGATTATTAAATGTCAAAGGAAGAGTTTTTCCAGCTTCTTTAGAAGTACTTACTTTATATGCCAAAAACATTGATGGAACAATAACTCGTGGAGAAGCTAATATTCCTAAGGCTAAAAACCGAATATCAGAAGTATATTATGATCATGAAGTAAAGGCTGATGAAGATGCGCTTAATGCGATATTAAATGCTGATCTAATAATTTATGGAATTGGTTCTTTATATACTTCAATTGCACCTATTCCTTTAATTAAAGAAATCGGTGAAGCATTAAAATCATCTAAAGCAAAAAGAGTCTATTTCGCTAACTGTATGACTCAACAGGGTGAAACATATAATTATGATTTAAAAGACCATCTAGAAGCTTTAGAAAAACATAATGCGAAAGTAGATTTGATTGTTCGTCATAATAATGAAATACCTAGAGATATCTTATATCGCTATTATGCAGAAGATAGTATAGAAGTATTAAATAATGGTGGCATTGATATTCCAGTATTAGAAAGAGATTTATTAGATTTTTCAAATAATAATGTTCGTCATGATCCTAAAAAGATCAGAACAGTTGTAGAAGAATTATTGGAGAATTGTTGATGTCGTTTTCTTCGCTTATTAAAAATGAAATAGCAGCAAGTGAAATTGATGATTGTTGTAAAAGAGCACAATTGAGTGCTCTTATTCAACTTACATCTTCTTTATCGATTGTTGATAAAAAGATGGAATTATTGGTACACAGTGAAAATGCGACAGCTGCTAAAAGAGTTGTAAGCCTGTTAAAGAAATTATATAAAGCTAAAACAGAAATCAAAGTCATCAAAAAATCTAATTTAAGAAAGAATAATATCTATAATGTCTATATTAAAGAAGATTCTAAAAAGATCTTAAAAGATTTAGGATTATATAGTGATAATAGAGGGCTGTTATCGCATCCAGTTTATTCAATATTAGTTAAGAACTGTTGTGCAAGAAATTATCTGGCCGGATGTTTTTTGGCATATGGATCTTGTAACTCACCAAATAATAAGAACTATCATTTGGAAATTGTTTTAAATGATTTGGATTATGCGAACTATTTAGTAAAATTGGTAAAACGTTTTAATATTCAAATAAAGATTTCAAAAAGAAGAAATAAATATATTGTCTATTTAAAAAGAGCTGATGATATTTCTGATTTCTTAAGAGTTATCGGTGCTAATGAAGCATTATATGAATTTGAGGATACCAGAATTGGCAGAGACATGAAACACAGTATTATTCGTTTAGGAAACTGTGAAATCGCCAATGAAATGAAATCTTTAAAAGCCAGTGAAGCACAAATTGAATATATGAATAAGATTATGGATAAAGGCATATATAAAAATTTAGATGTCAAACTTAAAAATGTCATTGATTTAAGGCTAAAATATAATGACCATTCTTTAAAAGAATTGTGCGATGAATATAAAAAGAAATATGGCGAAGAAATTTCTAAGTCAGGTTTAAAACACCGTTTGAATAAAATTGAAAGCATAGCGAAAAGTTTTTAGGAGAAAATATGTCAACAGTATTAATTACAGGAGCTAGTTCTGGCATTGGAGAAGAATGCGCAAAACTATTCTCTAAAAGAGGGTATGATTTGTTGTTGGTTGCCAGAAACGAAAAACGATTATTAGAAATAAAAGAAAAGATAAAAGAAAATAATAATATCTATTGTTTAGCAATTGATTTAACTTTAAATGATGGACCACAAAAAGTATATGAATATTGTAAGAAAAACAATATTGAAGTATCGGTACTTATAAATAATGCTGGTTATGGTGACTTTGGTGAATTTCTTGAAAGTGATTTAGATAATTATCAAAAAATGATAACTTTAAATGATATTGCCTTAGTAAGTTTGACACATTTATTTGGCAAAGATATGAAAGAGAGAAAAAGTGGACATATCATAAATGTTGCCTCTATTGCGGGATTTATGCCTGGGCCATATATGGCTGTCTATTATGCAAGTAAAGCTTTTGTGCTTAATTTTACAATTGCAATTAATCAGGAATTTAAACCTTATAATATCCATACAACGACAATTTGCCCTGGTCCTATTAGAACACCTTTCTGGCAAAGGGCAGGTGTTAGTATGAACAACTTTAAGGATAATCATTTAGCTAGAAGTCCAAAACAGGTAGCCAATTGTATATTAAAAGCCTATGATCATAAAAAAGTATTAGTTGTCGATGGCTTTATGAATAAGGTGTTAGTTTTCTTTTCTAAATTTATAAGTAAGAAAACTTTAGCTAAATTTACTGGCAGTTTTCAAAACAGTCTAACGGAAAAATAAAAATGGTCAAAAACACATGACCATTTTTTCATGAATATTTGACCCTTATACTAATAATATAATTTATATAATAATATTTAGATTAATGAGGTACTAAAAGTATGAAAAAAATTTTGACAATTCTTTTTTGTCTTTTACTGACCGTTTCCTCTAGTTTTTTAACTAAGGTTAGGGCAGAAGGGACTACTGTTTATGTCGACCCTAGTGGTGCAGATGGAGCTTATACAAGACTAGATCTTGCGGCTGCGGCTTTACCAAGCGAGGGAGGAACTATTGTAATTAAAGCAGATGCTGATACAAGCTTATCTAGCTCTTCTCCAACTTTAACTGCTTCTGGCAAGATTAGAATTGTTGGTGAAAACCCATCTGTAAAATTAACTCAAAAAAGAGCTTTAATTGCCAATTGTGAACTTGAAATAGACAACTTGGTATATGTTAATGGTGCAGCAAGTGGCTTTGACAATATATTATGTCAAGGAAAAAATGTAACAATTGGTAGTGGTGTAACTACACTTCCTAATGGCAGCAGATATATTAACATTTATGCAGGAAAAACTACTGGACCTTTATCAGGGGTTAATTCAAACGTTAATATCCATGGTGGTCAATGGAAAAATGTCTATGGTGGTAACAATTCAAAAGCATTTAGTGGAACTGTCAATTTTGATTTTGAAAATACAACAATTGAAAACTTCGCTTTATCTGGATATGCTGGCGCTTCTACTGCAACAATAACCGCAGCTATTAATAATGGTACAAGCATTTCATCTATTCAAAAAACAATAAATACAGGAACTTATACTGGTACTGCTACTGTTACTTTAAAAGGTGGAACTATTAATAGTGTAACTGATGTAACTCCTGATATTGATTTATCACAAGGTGGCACATTAACATTGAATCAATCATTAATAGTTGGTTCATTGATTGGTGGTGGTAGATTAAATCTTGGCAATGGTGTAGATCTAACAGCTGATAGTTTTGAAGGCGAATTAGAATTAAGTGTCGCTGCTCCTGTTTCTGATACTACATATTTAACAATTAATGATACTGCTGCTACAGGAACTGTTGATTATGTTCCTCAAACTACAGAAACATTAGATAGAACTGTAGGTGAAAACGCTATTGAATATACAGTTGGCGAAGCACCAGTAATTGTTATTCCTGATACAGTTTATCTTGATCCAGCAGGAACTGCAGGACATGAAATTTATTACACAACTATGGTAGATGCTATGGCTGCATTACCTGCAGAAGGTGGAACAATGATTGTATGTTCTGATGTTGCAATTGCATCAGGTTCAAACTATCAAATGGAAGCTAAGCCTGTTATTATTGAAGGCGAAAGTGATGATGTAAGAATCACACTTTCAGGCAGATCTTGGTGTGTTAATGAAGATACAGTTATTAGAAATGTAACAATTGTTAGTAACACTGGAAACAGTTATGCATTTATTTATGCTCAAGGTCATGATTTAACAATTGGACCTAATGTTACTACAGTTAAGAATTCTAGTACAAATAGATATCTAGCAATATATGCTGGTAAACCAGCAACAGCAACTACTGATGCAGATTCTACAATTAATATTAGCAGTGGTACATGGTTTAAAATCTTTGGTGCAAACAACGCATCATCAAGAGCATTCTCAGGAACGGTTACTATTAATCTAACAAACATAGATGTTGAAGAAGTATACTTCGCTGGTGCAACAGGTGCATCTTCTGCTACAACAACTATTAATGTTGGTGATGGTGCAAATGTTGGTGCTGTTAAGTTAACTAATGGCACAGCTACATTTACTGGAACAGCAGCTTTAAATCTATTTGGTGGTACAGTTGGTGAAATTACCGACGTAACTCCTAATATTGATTTATCTTTAGGCGGTGAATTAACTTTAAATCAATCATTATCAGCTGGTGAATTAATCGGTGGTGGTAGATTAAATCTTGGCAATGGTGTAGATCTAACAGTTGATAGTTTTGAAGGTGAATTAGATTTAAGCATTGTTGGTGCAACTGATGGTGTTACATATTTAACTGTTAATGATGATCAAGCAGGCGGTGAAGTTAATTATCTTTCTGTCTATAATGAATCATTAGTTAAAGATGTTGATGAAGGTATTATCACTTATACAATTTCTGAAAGCCAAGAACAGGTTGATGTAACTTTATATGTTGACCCAGCTGGCACAAGTGAACATGAAAATGCATACACATCATTAATGGATGCTGCAAATGCATTACCAAACTATGGTGGAACAATCGTTATATGTTCAGATACTAATACTAACCCATCAAAAGCAATGGCTACTTTCCCTGCTAAACCAATGGTAATTGTTGGTGAAACTGATTCAGTAAGATTAACATTGAATTATGCATTTAAATTAAGTGCCTCATTAGAAATAAATGACTTAACATTCGTTAATGGAACAACAAGTTCTTATTGCTATATTTATACTAAAGGTAATGATTTAACAATCGGTGATAATGTTGAGGTTCTTCCATATAATTCAACAACATATCCATTTATATTTGCCGGTGGCGGAAGCGGTGAACCAATAACTGCTGATGATCAAGTTATTACAATTAACTCAGGTCACTTTGGTTACTTATTCTCTGGTGGTAAAGGTACATATAGTGGAAACTTAACTTGGAATTTAAAAGATTGTGAAATTACTTTATTATGTCCAGTTGGATCTGGTTCTACTGGTACAAGTGATGCTGATGTAGTGATCAATATTGAGAATTCTACATTTGGTTCAATTCACAACAACAACACATATGATGTATTACCTCAAGGTACAATCACAGAAAATTATTTAGGCGGAACAATCGTTGTTGGTACAAACGATTTCAATCCAAATATTGACTTAAGTAGTGGTTCAACATTAACTTTAAGCGATGATGTAATCGCTAATGATTTAATTGGTGGTGGTGACATCGTATTAACAAATGGTGCAACTATTACAGCCGAAACATTTGTTGATGAAATTACATTAACTGTTGTTAATCCTGTAATTGGAACAACTTATCTAACTGTTAATGATCCAACAGCTGATGGTGAAGTTACTTATGTTCCATTTACAAATGAAGAATTAGTAAGAGAAGTAGCTGAAACAATTACTTATACTATTCAAGCTCCTCAAGGACAAGAATTAGAAAAAGTTACAACTGTATATCTAGATCCTGCTGGAACTAGTGAACATGACAAATTTGTTTATACAACAATTGAAGAAGCTGTTGCTGCACTTGATAGCGAAGGTGGAACTATCGTTGTATGTTCAGATGCTCAAGTAGCAACTTCATCTGCTCACTATCATATGGCTGCAAAACCAATTAGAATTACTGGTGAAACAGCTGATGTAAGGCTAGTTCAAAATAGATCATTCTTCATTAATGAAGATACAACAATTGATAATATTACATGGGTTAATAATTCAAATGCTTCTTATGCATTCCTATACTGTCAAGGACATAGCTTAACTGTTGGTGAAAATGTAACTTGTGTTGCTAATGGCACAACATATCTATGTATCCTTGCTGGTTCAGCAAATGTTACAAATGGTGTAGGCGCTGTAGAAAACGGCTCAAGTGTTGTAACTATTAATTCAGGTAGATTTAGAAGATTATTCGGTGGTGGTTTAGCTGCCTATACTGGCACATCTACATTTAACATTAATGATGGCTATATCGAAAATATTTATCTAGCTGGTTCTGGTAACAGCGGAACAGTTAATGGTACTGGCACAATCAATATTACTGGTGGTCAAGTTAATGACCTATCAAAGAATTCTGGCAACGGTGTATTTACAGGAACTGCTGTATTAAATATTACTGGCGGTAATTTAAATACAATTAATGATTTAGATGCGGCCATTAATTTAAGTGAAGGTGGTACATTGAGATTAAGACATTCAGTTGCAGTTAATTCAATCGTTGGTGGTGGTACATTAGAGCTTGCGAATAATGTATCAGTGACTGCTAATTCATTAACTGGAACAATTACTTTAGAATTAGATAAAGTAGTACCTGATCAAGTTGTATTAACGATTCTAGATGAAGAAACAACAGGCGTTGTTAACTATACTCCTGCTAAACTTGAAGAACTAAGAAGAAGTGTTGAAGATGGCTCAATTAAATATACAATGTATGAAGCAATTCAAGGCAGCACTGTACAGGGTACATTACAATCTGACGGTACTATATCTTTAAATATCGCTTCTACAATTGATGATAGTATTGACAAAGACACAGCTTATATCTTAATAAACAATGTTAAGACAAATCTAAGTGATCT